>JAHENP010000339.1 GCA_018609965.1 Haloferacaceae archaeon | reverse complement strand
GTCGCCGACACGTGCGGTGACGGTCTCGTCCATCCGCGCGGAGTGGACGCGGATCGTGTCGTCCGTCCGCGGGCGGGCGGCGACAACCGTCGCGCGGTCGATGGCGGCCGGCAGGACGATCCCGTCGTTGTAGTCGACGTGGCCACCGACGAGATTCACCCGGCCGGGGGCACGCGACAGCACGGTCGGCGACTCCGCGAACTCACGTCGGAACGTCTCGACGACGCCGTGGGTGGTGTCCATCGCTCGGAGTGTGGCGGTCGACCGGTTTCAAACCCCGTTTTCCCCGGCACCACCGAGGAGGGACGCTGTCGACCGCTCGCCCGGTCGAGCGGGAGCTTTTACCGCACGGCCGCGAGAGGTGGGGGTATGCGACTGGACCGTCGAGACGCGCTGCGCCTGGGGGCGACAGCGCTGGCGACGCTGGGAGCCGGCTGCGTCTCGCGCGAGGGGGGACGCCGACCGGAGCCGGACGACGGCCGGAGCGGGGTGACGACGGTGACCGGAACTGCGGCCGGCGGGACGGAGACTCCCCGAGCGGATCGAGATACGACCGAAACACCCGGAACGGACGACACGACCGAGACGGCCGCACAGCCACCGGTGCCAGCGGTGAACCCGGAGCTGGCGGAACGCACCACTCGGGTCGTCGAGGAGATCGAGTGGCTCGCGACGGAGTACCCCGCCGCGATCGACGCGACACAGGCGGCGATGCAACGTGCCAGAGCGTCCGTGGTCGGTCTGCGCGCCGAACCGGAGATCTCGTTGGGGGAGGCCGAACTGCTCAGACGCCAACTTGGTCGGCGGGTCGACGAGGTCGAACGGGCACTGCGGCCACACTTCGGGCTCCACAACGTCCTGCGCCGTCGGCTGTCTGGGTTCGCGGGGACGGTCGTCCGGTTCGCCCGGCGCGGGGACGACGACCGGACGAAAGAGGAACTCGACCGGCTGGCCACGTATCTCCAGGCGCTCACCGGCGACCGGTTCTACCAGGAGTCGTTGCCGCGTCAGCCGATCAACAACATCGCGGTGCGACAGCTCCGGGGCGGGGAGTTCGACGAGGTGGCGCCGTTGTTGTTCCAGGTCCGGCACGTGCCGACCGGCTACGACGCGTACGCCTACGAGACCCGACCGGAGGCACCGACCCCGTACGAACTCACACGGCCGGCCGTCTCCGACGGGGAGCAACGGCAGGTGCTCCGGGCGTTCGCGCCACTCCGGGTCCGGCGTGGCCGAATCCGAGAGACGCTCGTCGCGTTCACCGAAGGGGACGCGGGGCGCTCCCCGGTGTTCGGCACCCGCGATCCGGCGGTGGGCACCAACCGGACGGTGTACGTCCAGACGTACGAGACCGAGCGGGCGGCCTGGCGGGCCGAACGGCTCGCGGCCGGTCGCGTCGCCGCCGACGAGTTCGGCCAACGACAGACGACTGTCGGTGACTCCGCGTGGAGTCGGGTGTACTACACCACGGGCGGCGACGTGCAGTACGCCTACCTCGCGCGGGGCGGCACACACCTCCTGGTCACCGGCGCGACCCGGACCGCGTGGGAGGAACGTGTCGGCTGGGGGGCAACACACCGTCGGACGTGGCTGGCGGCGAACTGACGCCACGGCGTCGCATTTTTTGCGGGCGCCGACCCGGCGTGGAGGCAGGTTTATTCGGCACCCCGAGCAACCGTTCGGTGTGCGTCGGACACGACGAGGTGTGTTGGCAGCGCTGGCGGCGCTGACCGGCGGGTGTCTCGGACTCGGCGGCGGCGGCAACGAGGTGACGCCGGCACCACTCACCGAGACACCGCCGCCGACGCGACAGACGGGAACGCGGTCACCGACGCGGACTGCGACAGAGACACCGTCACCGACGCGGACACAGACACGGACGGGGACACAGACGCAGACGAGGACACAGACACCGACACAGACGACAGCTACGTCCGCAACGGAGACGGAGACACCGACCCCCTCTCCGACACCGACACCGACGCCACGCAGTGCGCAGGCCCCACCACCTGGGTCATTGGCGGTCGCGTTCGACTTCCAGATCGAGCGGGTTGACGGACGCCCGGTCTGTGTCGTCGACGCGAGCGTGACCAACCAGGGGTCGGTGACGTTCGAGTACGTCGCGTTCCGGGTGGACGTGGTGTACGAGCCGATCGGCCGTTCTGCCCGGACGGTCGGGGTGGGGTACATCGACAGACGGTTCGACTCGTTCGCCAGCGGGACCGAGCGCGTCGACGGGACGGTCGAACTGTCCAGCGAGGTGGACGGCGGCGAGCCGGAGTCGCGGTTCGACATCCAACTCCAGTACCGGACCGTCGAGTACACCGAGTGAGTCGACCGCCAGTTTGATTCCCTGCCGGCTACCCCACAGAGACGTGTACGGTCGTGCAGTCGCCCCCGGTGCGGGGACAGTGGTGAACGCGCTCGCGACGGGGCGTGGATCGGCGTTCGCGCTCGACGTGGAGACGACGGCGTCCGTCCGGCTCACCCCCGACGGCGGTGTGGACGGGGAGATCGCCGGCACACCGGACGGGGACACGTCACTGATCGAACGGTGTGTCGAGACGGTCGTCGAACGGTTCGGCGACGGCCACGGCGGTCGCGTTCGGACGACCAGCGCGGTGCCGACCGCCGCCGGGCTGAAGTCCTCGTCTGCGGCCGCGAACGCGACCGTCCTGGCGACGCTGGCGGCACTCGACGTGTCTGTGGGTGGTGGTGAGGAACACGGAGATGTCCCGGCGGTCGAGGCCTGCCGGCTCGGTGTCGACGCCGCCCGCGAGGCGGGGGTCACCGTCACCGGCGCGTTCGACGACGCCTCCGCGAGCATGCTCGGCGGCGTCACCGTCACCGACAACGAGCGCGACGTGTTACTGGACCGCATGGGGTTCGACCGCGAGGCGGTCGTCTGGACCCCGCCAGAACGCGCGTACAGCGCCGACACCGACACCGCCGCCTGCGAGCGTGTCGCGCCGATGGCGACACACGCCGTCGAGTTGGCACTCGCCGGGAGCGTCGAGACCGCGATGACGGTCAACGGGTTGGCGTTCTCGGCTGCGTTAGACTACTCGACGGCGCCGGCCGTCGAGGCGATGCCACACTGCGGCGGGGTGTCGTTGTCCGGGACGGGGCCGAGTGTCGTCGCGGTCGGCGACGATCTCGACCGCGTCGCGGACGCCTGGCGTGACCGTGAGGGGACTGTTCGACAGACGACCACCCGCGACACGGGTGCACGGGTCGTCGCCCGCGGTGACGGCGACCCGCCGAGCGACTGGGGACTCTGAACTATGACAGACGACACGACGGACCGGTGGGAGGGACAGGGGCGTACAGACGATGGTGACGAGACAGGCGAGACGAGCGAGATCGCGGGCGCAATCGGGGCGGAGCAGGACCCCGAGGAGATGACACTAGAGCAACTGCGCGAGGAGATCCGTTCGATCGACCGTGAACTCGTCGAGCTGATCGCGCGCCGGACGTACGTCGCCGACACCATCGCGGACGTGAAGGCCGCACGCGATCTGCCGACGACCGACGAGAAACAAGAACAGGCGGTGATGGACCGCGCCGGCGAGAACGCCGAACAGTTCGACGTGGACTCGAATCTGGTGAAGGCGATCTTCCGACTGCTGATCGAACTGAACAAGGTCGAACAACGCGAACGACGGTAGGACACGCGAGGAGTGTTCTGTCGACACACCAAGGGGACCCAGTCGTGAGGACTGAGAGTGGTGTGTGTCGACCCGGACTCACTCTCCGTCGAACGGTTCGAGTGGGACTCGACTTCGGCGTGTTCGATCCTTCTCTCGCATCCGACTCACGCCGGCTGTGAAAGCGTTAACCTCGTCGCACCACTACGAGTTGTAATGACAGACAGCGCCGTCGCGGAGGGTGTCGACGCCTTCGCGGCGCTCTCTGGGCCGGTGCGGGCGGCGCTCTCGGATCGGG
>JAHENP010000338.1 GCA_018609965.1 Haloferacaceae archaeon | reverse complement strand
GAGGGAGCAATCGAGGGGCGGGAGGAGCCAGCCGTCCTCCAGGAACGGGTCCAGGAGAGCTTCGCGACCGTCGCCGAGGGCCGTGATCTGGTCGTGATCGAGGGTGGTGACAGCCTCGCGACCGGCGGTGCGGTCGGGCTGAGCGACCCGGAAGTCGCCGAGTTGTTGGACGCACAGATCCTGTTGGTCGCCGACCACGACGAGCCCGGTGACGTGGACGACGTGCTCGCGGCGGCCGCGGACGCGGGTGACCGCCTCGGTGGGGTGTTGTTCAACCGGATCGCGGACGCCGACTACGAGACCGTTGCGGCGGATCTCGCTCCGTTCCTCGACGGCCGGGGTGTGTCGTCGCTGGGCGTCATCCCGCGGGAGCCGGAACTCGCGGGCGTCGACGTGGCGACACTGACGGACGAGCTCGGCGCGGAGACGCTGACGGACACGGACGCCGACGGGCTGGTCCGGGGGTTCCTGGTCGGCGCGATGGGTGGTGACGCCGCGTTGCGTCACATCCGACGGCGGCGCGACGTGGCGGTGATCACCGGCGGCGACCGCTCGGACGTGCTCACGACGGCCATCGACGCCGGCGGCGTCTCCTGTCTGGTGTTGACGGGTGGCCACCGACCCTCGGGTGCGATCCTCGGCAAAGCCGAGACCGCCGGGGTGCCGGTTCTGCTCGTCGACACGGACACACTCACCGCCGTTGAGCGTGCAGAGGATGTGGTCCACGACGGACGGACACGCGACGCCGAGACGGTCGCGACAATGCGTGAGTTGTTGACGGACCACGCCGACGTGGCGGCGATCCTCGATCTGTAACCCCACCGACACGCGAGGCTCGCACCGCTCGCTGGGTTTATCGCCGCCCCGGCCGTGACACCTCACATGGACGACGACGACTTTCTCCTGTTGAACCCGGGGCCGGTTCCGGTGCGGGAGTCCGTGCTCGACGCGATGGCAGAGCCGATGGTGTCACACCGGTCGGCCGCGTTCGAGTCGATCTACGAACGAGCACAGGCCGGCGTGGAGTACGTGTTCGAACAGTCGACGCCGACGGAACAGGCGACGGGTGACGGCACCGCGTTGTTGCTCAACGGCACCGCGACGATGGGGATGGAGGCGACCGTCGCGAACCTCGTCGGCTCCGAGGACCACGTGGTCGCGTTGGTCAACGGGAAGTTCGGCCGCCGGTTCGCCCGGATTGCCGAGCGGCACACCGACAACGTGACGCGCGTCGAGGTGCCGTGGGGTGAGTCGATCCCGTTGTCAGCCGTCGACGACGCCGTCCGGCCGGACACCCGGCTCGTGACGATGGTCCACAACGAGACCTCGACGGGGCTCCAGAACCCCGCCTGGGGGGTCGGGCGGCTCGTCGCCGACCACGACGCCTACTTCGCGGTCGACGGCGTGACGAGTGTCGGTGGTGACGTGTTCTGTATCGACGACTGGCACGTCGACGTGGCGATCACGGACGCACAGAAGGCGTTGGAGACCCCGCCGGGGATCTCGGCGGTGTACGTGACAAGCGAGGTGCAGAACGCCTTCGACGGGGCGTCGGCGCCGTTCTACGAGGATCTCGACTGGCACCTCCGGAAGGCGGAGAGCCACCAGACGCCGTTCACCTCCGCGGTGCCGTTGTTCCGCGGGATGGCCGAGGCCGTCGAGGCGATCGAACGCGAGGGGATGCCCGCGCGGATCGACCGCCACCACCGACAGGCACGCGCGTTCCGTGCCGGCTTCGCGGCGCTTGGACTCGACCGGTTCCCCGAGGCGTCAGACCACACTGTGCTCTCGAACACGGTGACGGCCATCGAACTGCCGGAGCCGATCCGGGGTGATCCGGCGGCGTTCTTTGCCGCCGTCGAGGAACGGAACGTCTCGATTTCCGGCGGGCAGGGCCACCTATCGGGTGACATCTTCCGCGTCTCCAACATGGGGTCGTTGGCGGACGAACAGGTGCTCCGGGGTGTTCGGGTCGTCGGCGAGGCGCTCGACGCCGTCGGCGTCGACACGGACCCCGCGGCGGGCGTCGCCGCCGCGCGAGAGCTGACCGAGACGAGCTGAAGACAACGTGACGGCCGACCGCCTCGGAGATCAGTGCGGGTGAACGTGATGTCTGCGGTTACTTCGTAACTGCCTGTTAAAAACACAAAGTCGTAACCGTCGGACACTCGCCACTGTACGGTCGGGTGGTCAAAAGCATCGTGTGGATAACGGCCACACGACCGTTGCCGGCAAACGGGTTGAGTCGGTGTGGCGACGCGCTCGGCCGTCCAGTCGAGTTCCGGTTGTCGACGGCCATCGCCAACCGGTACGTCGCGTAATGCGAGTCGGTCCCGTTCGGCGTTAGAGGGGCGACCGCAGCGGCGCTCCGCGAGCTGCGTGACGACACCGACCCGGCGGACGCCGGTCGGGAGTTGACCGAACTGTCCCGAGCCGCCCGCAGAGCGCGTCGTCACTCATCTAGGGTCGTTGATAATGAGCACTGTGGTCGTGAGTCTGAATACGCCAGTTGTGCGATCGAAACGATCTACAGTGACGACTCCTTCGCTGTCAGCGTAACTGCGGTAAAAATCGCGTGGTAGTTTACTGCTCAGTGGTCTGAGACGACCGATCTCAGAGCATCTCCAGGATCGCGTCGGCGATCGCGGCAATCTCGTCGGCGTGGTCCGAGATGAAGTTCAGTGCATCCGAGAACCAGCCTGCCGTGGCTGCCTGCAGGGTGGACTGTGCTGCGACAGGATCGACGAACGATGCGACCGCGACCATGGCCATTGCGGCCAGGATGATGCGCTTGATGTTCATGGCGCACTCCTACAGAAGACGGTTGAAGTATAAAAATTTTCTAAAGAAATCTGACTGATCCCCCATGGAGATAATATTGTAGCAACAAAGAAAGCTTTGCGCTGAGAGAGTAAATTCATTTCCAAACAAGCGAACTACTCGCGACGGCAGCACGGAAGCACACCGCCAGATTCGCCTCGTGTGCACCCGGCCAGTCGTCGGTCGTCGCCTACACCATCTCGACTGACCTAATAGTCAGGAGTCGGCAGTGAGCCGGCTCAACTAGATCCGAAGAACTCCGCGAGTACCTGCGCGGTGTTCCAGAGGTCGAGGAAGAAGTTCGAGACGGCGATGTCTGTGACACCCTGTGCTGCGACAGGGTCGACGAACGATGTGACCGCGATCATAACCACTGCGGCCAGGATGACGCGTTTGTGTGACACGTTACACGACCACATGTATTCCGCCAGTATAAAATTTTCTAAGAAGACCTGACTGTTCCCCTCTGCAGGTAATATTACATAACAAAATAATTCAATATTATACATGGTATCCATTTTACGGCGGTTCTTTGTGTGTATGGTCGGCGGCGGTACGTTGGCTGTTCACTGTGCTGCTCAACCCGTTATCTCCCGTGATGCAGTGTTACCACGGGAAACTTGATACCGCAGCCGCCCACACGGGCGGTCGTGCACACGACACAGAGCCGCCGGCAGTACAGGGTCGGCTGTCTGTTGGGGTTGGCGTGTGGCGACGCGCTCGGCCGCCCGGTCGAGTTCCGGCCGTTGACGGCGATCGCCGACCAGTACGGCCGCGTCGGCCAGATGTACGGCAACAGCACCCACGGACAGCCCGCCGGGACCGTCACAGACGACACCGACCCGGCGGAGGCTGGCCGGGCCGTCCGAAAGCGCCGCTCGGAATAAAAAACGTCAGCAACAGGTATCTAATTCGGCCTACGACGTTGGCACTCGCGGTGCCCGACGACACTGCCCGCGCGGCGGCGACCGCCGACTCCCGGACCACACACGCCGACCCGCGGTGTGTCGAGAGTTGTGTCGCGTTGCTCACTGTTCTCGATAGACTACTCAATGGAACTGACGCCAAACAGGCCGTCGACGCCGGCCGCCGGCCGAGACGCACCCCGGGAGGTGCGGACTGCACTCGCCAACACGACCGCCAAGCGCGCCACACGACTGGAGACCTCCGGCTCCGTTGCTCACACTGTATGACGCGGTCGCCCCACTGACGCCGAGGAGGCGACCGTCTCGGCGGTCTCCCGTGGCGGCGACACCGACACCCTCGGCGCGGTCTGTGGGGCGGCGGCGGGCGCGCGATTCGGCACCGGGGCAATCCCGGACCGGTGGCTGGACGTTCTCGATGTCGAGACGGGACTGCGCGAGTTCACGGCAG
>JAHENP010000337.1 GCA_018609965.1 Haloferacaceae archaeon | reverse complement strand
GAACGAGCGATGTCGACCGAGAAGCTGGCCACTCTCCGGGTGGGGTGACCAGCGACGGCGGCAATCTCGGGAGCGAGATCGGCGGGGACCAACCGCCGCCGGGCGCCGTCTGGGGCGGAGCAGACACGCCCGCAGAGCCGGACACGTCGTGGGTCGAAAGCGAGGTGCCGGTCAGGCGCGAGGTGCGGCGTCAGACGACAGACGGGGAACGGGTGTTCAGCCTCCGAAGCGTCCCGATCCCGTCCACAGAGAAGGAGACCGAACAGTTCGGGCTGTACATCGACATCACGGAGCAACACAGACGCCAGCAGACGTTAGAACGGCTCTACCGGGCCGCAGAGGAGTTCTTCGACGCTCCCGGGCGCGAGGCAGTGTGTCGGCGGGGTGCCCGTGTCGCGGGAGACGTGCTCGACTTCTCGTTGTGTGGCGTCCACCTGTACGATCGCAAGGGGAAGGCGTTGGAGCCGGTCGCGACGCGGGGTGTCGACCGGTCGGCGGTCGAACGGAAACAACTGCGGTACACCGACCGCGAGTCGGTGGTCTGGGAGGCGTACCGGGAGTCGGAGCCGGTGATCATCTCGGATCTGGCGTCGTTCGACGGGAATCTGCCCAACGAGGACACGCCGGTTCGGTCGGCGCTCGTCCTCCCGTTGGGGAACCACGGGGTGTTCGTCGCCTCCGCGCCGACCGCCAACGCGTTCGACGACTCCGACCAGTACTTCGGAAAGCTGCTCGCACGGATGTTGCAGACGGCGCTCGACCGGACCGGGCGCGAACAGGCCCTGCGGTCGATCCAGTCGGCGACTCGGTCGTTGGTGACCGCGACGGACGCCACGGCGGTCGCCGAGCAGTTGGTTGCGTACACCTCGGAGACGATCGGCGCGCCGTACGTCGGCGTCTGGCGCTACGAACCGGGCGAGCGACTGTTGCGCCCGGCCGCACAGACCGACGAGGCCGAGGCGTTGCTCGGTCAGGCGCCGACATTCGGTCCGGACGACAGTATCGCGTGGGAGGTGTTCAGCGAGGGCTCGCCACGGGTCGTCGACGATGTCGCCAGCGTCGACGAGGCGTACGACACCGACAGCCCGATCCAGTCGGAGATTCTCGTCCCGCTCGGCGAGTACGGTGTGTTGACCGCCGGCTCACAGCTGACCGACGACTTCAGCCGGACGGAGTTCGAGTTCCTCCAGACGTTGGCGGCCAGCGCGGAGTCGGCACTCCAGATCGTCGGGAAACAACAGGAACTGAACGTGCTCGACGAGGTGCTCGCGCGCATCCTCCGGCACAACGTCCGCAACGATCTCAACGTGATCCGAGGGCGGGCGGAGTTGCTCGCGAGCGAGACGAGCGACACGGACCACGCCCAGCGGATCGTCGACACCGCCGACGAAATTCTCTCGACGGCGACCAACGCCCAACAGATTCGGCGCGTCGTCGACCGTCGCGGTGAGTTCGTCTCGGCACAGACAGACGCGCTCGTCCGGTCGGCCGTCGAGAAGGTGGCCGACGACTACCCGGACGCCGAGATCGGGGTCGGCCCGTTGCCGGCAGTCGAGCTGGAGGTCCACCCGCACTTCGAGTACGCGATCAGACACGCCGTCGAGAACGGGGTCGAACACCAGTCCGGAGAGCCGCAAGTAGTCGTCCGGGCGGCGACGTTGAACACCGGTGTTGTGATCGAGATCGAAGACGACGGCCCGGGGGTACCGGAGTCGGAGTTGGACCCGTTGGCGGCCGGCGAGGAGACACAGCTCGTTCACGGGAGCGGCGCCGGGCTCTGGATCGTCGACCGGGTGGTGGAGTACTCTGGCGGCACCGTCGAGTTCGACAGCTCCGAGTCGGGCACCGTCGTCAGGTTGATTCTCGATCGAGCGGTGAGCTGACCACTCACCGATCTGGAGGCTGTTCAGTCGACGTAGTCGGGCCGTTCCTCGTACGCGACCGGGTCACGCAGGTCGTTCGCCTGGAACGCCTGGAGCCGGAAGGCACAGGCGTCACACGTCCCGCAGGCAGGGGTGTCGGCGCGGTAACAGCTCCACGTCTCGGCGTACGGAACGCCCAACTCTGTGCCGTGGGCGGCAATCTCCGTCTTCGACCACTTGGTGAACGGCGCCTCGACGCTGATCTCCGTCTCCGGTTTCGTGCCGGCGTCGACGACCGTCTGGAACGCCTCGAAAAACGCCGGCCGGCAGTCGGGGTAGCCGGAGTAGTCCTCGCTGTGGGCGCCGACGAACACCGCCGAGCAGTCGTTCGCCTCCGCGTAGGAGGTGGCGATCGACAACAGGTTCGCGTTCCGGAACGGGACGTACGAGTCCGGAATCTCGTCGCTGTCGAGGTCGGCGTCCGCAATCTCGATCCCGTCGTCGGTGAGACTCGACGCACCGATCCGTGCGAGGTGGCTCGTCTCGACGTGGAGGAAGTCCTGGACATCCATCTCCTCGGCCAACGCCTGTGCACACTCGCGTTCCTTCGCGGCCGTCTGCTGGCCGTAGGAGGTGTGGAGGAAGTAGAGGTGGTACCCACGGTCGCGGGCCTCGTAGGCGGCGGTGGCGCTGTCCATGCCGCCGGAAACGAGGACGACGGCGCGTTGCTGTGTGGTCTCTGTCGTCGTGTGGGTGTCGTCTGTCGTCGTGTGAGTGTTGTCTGTCATCTGTGTGGTGTGTCGTGTATCCCGTTCGATGGGTGGTGTGCGTGTCGGTCGGCGGGTCGTGTGCCGGTCGGCGTATCGTGTGTCAGTCGGCGGATCGTGTGTCGATCGGCGGGTTGTGTGCCGGTCGTCAGGTTGTGTGCCGGTCGGCAGGTTGTGTGCCGGTCGGCAGGTCGTGTGCGCGTCGTCTGGAATCGCGGAGTTACCGCAGGCGTCTCAGCCACCTGGGCCTTCTTAGTTACCTTAGGTGGCTGATCCACCTCAGGTAGCTTCGGTCGCTCGGGTCGGTCAGGTGCCGGGTGCGTCGTTCCACACGTCGACGTGGACCCGCGGGGTGTAGCGGTAGCCGTGTTCGGCGGCGAGTTCGGCCACGCGCTGGCGGGTTTCGTCGAGTTCCGTCCGGGTGGTTCCCTCCGGCATGAGGAGCACGTCCCCGTCCGGAATCGGGTCGTTCGCGGCCGCGCGGATACGGTCGACGATCCGTTCGATCTCCGGGAGATCGTCGCCGCCGGTGACGACGAACTTGAGCTGGCTCTCGTAGGCGTCGGCGAGTTGTGCGAGCGCGTCGACGTCGATCCGGTCGTTCTCGTGGCGCTCGGCCCACTCCCCGTCACCTTTCGGGTCGCGGTCGGCCGTCGGCGTCGAGGAGGCGAGCTTGGGGCTGACGCTCGCGAGGTCGATCGGTGCGTCGCGGTAGATCGTCCCGTTCGTCTCGACGGTGGTGTGGTAGCCACGGTCGGCGAGCCGTTCGAGCAACGTGACGATCCCGTCGTGGATCATCGGCTCCCCGCCGGTGACGACGACGTGGTCTGCGTCGTGGTCCGCCACGGAAGCAATGATCTCGTCGACCGACAGCTGTGCGTGTGTCGGCTCCCAAGAGGTGTGATACGAGTCACAGAACCAGCACCGGAGGTTACAGCCGCTCGTGCGGACGAACACGCTCGGCACACCCGCGAGTTTCCCCTCCCCCTGCAACGAGTAGAACAGCTCGTTGACCGGAAGCTGTTCTCCGGCGGAGTCGCTCGCGGTGTCGCGGGGAGCGTCGTCGCTCGCGGTGTCCCGGGTCGTGTCGTCTCCCGCGACGTTCCGGAGGGGATCAGTGTCGTCGTTGACTGGCATCGGCTCACAGCCCTCCGGCCGCGGCGAGTTCGTTCGTCTCGCGGACGGTGACGGAGACGGCCGAGACGGTGTCCGGCACACGCTCGTGGATGCGTTCCTCTAAGACGACGCTCATCACCTCGGCTGTCGGCGGCGCGTCAAGCACGACGGTGCCGTCCGCGTCGCCGGCGTCCGCGAACGCCTCGATCAACGGGTCGCCCGCTTCCAACAGGAAGACGTGGTCCCACTCGTCGATCACGGACGTGACCGTTCCCTTGTCGGCGACCCACCCCTCCTCGGTGAGTTCCCCGCGGAGCCGGACGGTGATCTCGTAGTTGTGCCCGTGTGGGCGAGAGCACTTCCCGTCGTGGTGTTGGATGCGGTGGCCGGTGCTGATGCGGATGGGTCGACCGCCGCCGACCGTCAGGGTCCGTTCGTCCGTCTCGGCGTCGGCTGTCGACGCGGACGTCCGGTCGGCAGCCTCGCCGGTCGACGGTGTTCCATGAGACATACCGGAGTATTATCGACGCCACACTTGGCTCTGTGGATCGACAGCGACGTGGTGAGAGTGGGGTGTCACGGGCTGGCGTCGCTGCTCCGGGTGCGGGGGCGGAGCGAACCGAGAGTCGTTCTGATCGGCGAGCGCGTCTCCAACGACCCGATCAGTTCGAGTCGGGATGCTCGTTGTCGCGTTGCTGTCGAAGCGTGGACTGGGCCCGTTCGACGTAGGCGTTCGACGACCAACGACGAGCGTCACTCATCGCGGTCAAGAGTTCGTCGGCAGTCTCGGGCGAAATCACGTCGTTACGAACCAGCGCAGTGAGCAGGATGGGTGTCGTGACGAGGCGGGTCTCGACGAGTGAGGCGTGGACGAGCGCGAGTCGAGTGAACTCGTCACAGAGCAGTTGCACGGCCCCAATGTCGTTTGCCAACGTGACCGCCGCGTTCTCGCCGTCGTCCAGCGGGAACGTCTCGTCCAGTTCGACAGAACGAGCCTCGAACGCAGAGCGGCGGTCGAGAACCGCTCGTGCCGCCTCACCGGATACGTCGTCATAGGACGCAGTCTTGGTGAGTTCGTCCACGACCTGTGATGGGACCACCACAGTGTGCGAGTCGAGGAGGTGATCAAGTGGATTCGGTGCGGTGGTTGTCACCGTTCCGAGGCTCACGACAGCCGACGTGTCGGCCACGATCAGAGCCATCTACGAGTCGGCCAGCTCCTCTGCAGTCTCGTCGACGAACTCGTCGGTTAGCTGTTGTTTCAGCAGTCGGAAGTTGGCGGCCTCCTCGTGCCCGACGAGGTCTTGCAACTCCTCGAACGTGATGTCGCCGTCGTAGAACGCCTCCGCGGTCTCCTGTTTCACTTCGTCAGAGTGCGCGGCGTCCCGCAGGTACTCCCGAAGTGCAGAGATGAGAATGTCCGTTCGATCCGTCTCGAACACCGCAGCGAGCGCGTCAGCCTGGTCTACAGAGAAAACAAGGCGAGTGCCTCGGGGCTTGACCCCGAGGGTGAAGCCGACACTTAGACGTGTTCTGTTCGTTCGATATACCGTTCAATCGTCTCCGTTGAGACGGTTCCCGCAGTCCCGATGTAGTACGAACGTTCCCAGAACCCACCACCCCACAGATACTCCTCGAAGAACGACTCATGCTGTTCCCACATCTTCCGGGCCGTGACGCTCTTGACCGTCCGAACAATCTCGCTCGGCGTGTGCTTCGGGTGAGCAGAGAGGAACAGATGTACTTGGTCTGGTGAGATGTGCAACGACAGTATCTCGTAGCCGTACTCGTCGCACACGTCCCGAAAACTCGCTTCCAACGAGTCTTCGATTGGTTCGAGTATCGAGTGGCGATACTGAGCGGGATCGGAGATCCCGCGAGGTACGCAAATCTTCGATTTGCTTGACTTCGGACACCATACGACGTGGTAGTTGACGTTGTACACCGTGTGATTCGACCGCTTCTCGCCCATATCGAACATACTCCAACAACACAGTTAAGTATATCCAAAGGATATACAGAGGTGTGACGAATCGCTTTGAAATCGACGGCGAGGAAGTTCTCGACGGCGAGGTCAAGCCGTTCGGGAATAGCGCCCACGTCACCGTCCCCAAACGCTGGCGAGGGGCCGACGTGAAAGTCGTCCGAACCTCAGAACCCACCGATCAAGACGAAGAATGACTGACTCACAGACTCTCGTCAAGACGCTGGACTTCCAACTCGACATCCAGAGTGACAACGAGGGTCTGCTGTACGACGCCACTCTCGAAGCCCGCCGAGTGTACAACGAAACCATCCGTCTCGCCAAAGAGGGCGTAGACTGGGATTCGATTTCGCCTCGCCTCGAAGACGATGCCGACCTCGTGAAGAACACGACCCAACGCATCGTCGCCAAGGCACTCGGGGCGATGGAGAACTACTACGAGTACGACGACTTCGGCAAACCCAGTCACACAAAGGATGGCACGTACCCGCTCCGGGCGAACTTCACAGAGGGGTACAATCTGTCGCTCACCGATGACGGCGACGTGGCGTTCCGCATCAGCGCGAAACCCTACACCCACGTCAAGGGCGTCCTTGACGGAAGTAATGCCCACCTTGACCTCCTCAAGACCGCGCTCAAGAGCGACGAGTGGACGGTCACAACGTCCGAGACGCTGTGGTGTGACGGTGAGCCGGAACTCCACGTCAATATCCGCAATACCGAGCAGACCGTTCGAGACAAGCAAGACTCGCGGACGGTCGTTGGCGTGGACGTGAACGAGGACAACGTGGCCCTGACCGCGCTCTCCGAGAACGGTGTCGAAGACACGCTGGTCATCGACTTTCCCGGGATCAAGTTCGAGCGCCATCGCTACTTCACGATGCGAAAGCGCGTGCAGAACGCAGGGAAGTCGAGTATGCACGACACGCTGGAAGGGCGTGAGGAACGGTTTGTTCGTGACCGACTCCACAAGGTGTCCCGGCACGTCGTGGAGTGGAGTCGTCAGTTCGAGAAGCCGTGCATCGTCTTTGAAGACCTCAAAGAGATGCGCGACAGTATCGACTACGGCACGCGGATGAACCGACGCTTGCACCACCTCCCGTTCCGCGCCCTCCAGTTCTATACGT
>JAHENP010000336.1 GCA_018609965.1 Haloferacaceae archaeon | reverse complement strand
TATGTGTCAACAGTTCTCAGGGAGGATGTCGCATGAGACGGAAGACGTTCGCAGTCGTGTTCGGGGCGTTGTTGCTCCTCAGCTCGATCCCGGTCGGCGGGGCTACGGGCGGAGAGACAGTGTCTACGGAGGCACAGACGAGTGCGATGGATATCGACACGGATAATCCTGCGTACAGTTACAGACTACCGTTCAGTCTGAACGAGCAGAAAGCGGCGAGCGCATGGGGCTCAAAATTGTCTGTCCAGGCACAGAGTCCGCAGACGACAGTGGCGATCGATGCCGACGCTGACGGCACGTTCGAACAGAACGTGACTCTCGATCAGGGTGAGACGACGGGCATCCAGACGCCGAGCAAGGGTGCGGTCGTCGCATCGACGGCGCCAGCCGCGCTCAGGTACAAACATGGTTCTGCGGACTTCGGCGCCTACGAGGACGGCCGGATGAGCTACGGACTGCTGAGTGATCGACAGGCGGGCACGGAGTATTACTCGCCAATCGACGCAGAGGCACTATGGGTGACGCCGGCGAGAGACACTGAGGTGCAGGTTGACGCCGACGCCGACGGAAGCTACGAGACGACGCGCTCTGTCGCTGCCGGCGAGACGATCAGTGTCACCGACACGGCGCGTGGAGCACATCTCAGTGCCGAAAATGCGATTCACGTCGTCGCAAAGCGGAGTCGCTGGAGTAACCTCGGCAACACGTACACGGCGACGCTACTTCCGGCCTCGCAGGCACAGACGAGTTACGAGATCCCTGGAGAACCGTCTTACAACGCGCAGAACCCGACGAGCAAGAGTGGTGTCTACATTACTGCAACTGAGGACAGTACCGAAGTCACTGTCGAACGAACAGATGGCACCAACGTCCGGACAGCATCGCTCGACACTGGGCAGACAAAGAAGTTCAGCGTGTCCGAAAATAGCACTGTTGAGGCGAACAACCCGGTTTCGGCACTCTACGCGTACCACGTCACTGCGGGTGACTGGTGGGGTTCGGCGACTCGCGAGTTCATCGGAGTAACGACACCGGCCGGGCCAAGAGAAGAACTTCGTATCAGTCAAGGCAAGTGGGGTGGAAAACACTGGGACGGTGGGCTTCATGTCTGGAACGAGTACGGCTCCTTCGAAACTGCCGACAACCCGGTCGTCAGCGTCGAACCACAGTCAGTCATGGAAGACGAGCCAGCGACCGCGAACGTCACCCTCTCGGAGGCACCCAACGGGCTCCAGACGTTCGAGGTGACCGTCACTCTCGACAACACGTCGGTCGCGACCGTCGACAACGTGTCGGCAGGCGCGGTCGGCGGGAACGCCTTCGAGGTGGTCGAACAGACCGACGAGACGGTGACGTTCCGGGCGGCAGACTTCGCCGACTCCGTTCAGCCGGGCGACGAGTCGGTGGTGCTCGGGGAGATCGCGTTCACCGACACGACAGGCGGCGAGTCTGGACTGTCCGTGTCGGTAGACGATCTAACGGGAGAGAACGGCTCTGCGGTGCCGGCAGAGATCCGGTCGTCGCCGTTGGTCGTCGAGACCCACCCGTTCGACACCGGGCTTCCGGGCGTCGGTGACCGACGGCCGACCGACCCGGACGGTGACGGTCTCTACGAGGACATCGACGGCGACGGGGAGGTGACGTTCGGCGACGCCACGGACCTGGCGTTCGCCGAGACGGACGGCTTGACCGACCGACAGATCGCTGCACTCGACTTCGACGGCGACGGCGACCTAGACTTCGACGACGCCGTCGAACTGGCGTTCTCCGTCTGAGACGGGGGACGTTCCACGCTCTCGGCACACAGCGTGCCGACATCACAACTGTTTCGTCGCCGAGGCGACGAGAACAGATCTTGCGAGACGCGACAGTTTGGCCGGTGACGGCTACGAGACGGTTGCGGGGGGTCGAGGAGGCAGTTCCGATTGGGGTGACCGGCGGTGAGTGACGGCCACGGCGGCTTCGAGAACGTCCGGGAGAACGTCGACGGCCACCCGATGGTCAGCTTGTTGCGGTACGCGACGCGGTACTGGCCGCGGTTGTTGGTCGGTATCCTCGCGGCCGTGTTGACCCGCGTGTCGCGGCTGATCCCGCCGATCGTCGTCGCGACGGCAATCGACCGGATCGTCCTCGAAACTGGGAGTCCGGGGCTGCTCGCTGACGTGGGGCTGCTCCCGGGTACAGCAGTCGTCGGCGAGGGTGCCCGGCTGGTGTTGTTGGAACGGTTGGTCGTGATCGCCGTGCTCGCGTATCTGGTGCGGTCAGTGACACGGTTCGCCTCCCGGTATCTGTTGCAGTCGTCGGCACAGAAGATCCAACGCGACCTCCGGAACGACAGCTACGACCACCTCCAACGGCTGTCGATGGGCTTTTTCGCGGACCACCAGACCGGCGGGATGATGTCGATCCTCAACAGCGACGTGAACCGACTGGAGCAGTTCCTCAACACGGAGTTCAGACAGGCGATCCGGGTGGTCGCCACCGTCGGCGGGATCTCGTTGGTGTTGTGGTACTACTCCCCAACGCTGGCACTCGTCGCGCTCGCGCCCGTCCCGTTGGTCGGGGTCGCCAGCGCGTTGTTCCTGCGGGCGATCGAGCCGCGGTACAAGTCGATCCGGGAGACGGTGAGTCGGCTGAACGCCCGGTTGGAGAACAACCTCGGCGGTGTCGCGGTGGTGAAGGCGTTCGACCGCTACGACTTCGAACTGGGTCGCGTCGAGGCACAGAGTGAGACGTACCACGACGAACAGGTCGGCGCGCTCCGCATCCGGCGGGCGTTCTTCGCGGCGCTCCGGTTCACCACCGGCGTCGTGTTCGTGATCGTGCTGTATCTCGGTGGGCGGTCGATCGTCACCTCGGCGCCCGGGGAGGCGCTCGTCTCGACGGGCGCGTTCGCGGCGTTCTTCCTCTATCTCCGTCGGCTCTACTCGCCGATGCGACGGATCGGCCGGTCGGCCAACAAGTACCAACAGGCAAAGTCCAGCGCCGAGCGCGTGTTCGGCCTGCTCGGCCGCGAACGGACGCTGACAACGCCTGCAGACCCACACAGCCCGGCGACGGTCGACGGCGCCGTCGCCTTCGAGAACGTCTCGTTCGGCTACACGGACGAGGAGGAGGTGCTCCACGACATCTCACTGGATGTCGAACCGGGCGAGACCGTCGGCTTGGTCGGCGAGACCGGCGCTGGGAAGTCGACGCTGGTGAAACTCGTCCCGCGGTTCCACGACGCCGACGCGGGCCGGGTGACAGTCGACGACGCTGATGTCCGGGAGTACGACCTCCAACGTCTGCGCGGGGAGGTCGCAGTGATCGAACAGAACCCGTACCTGTTCTCGGGCACCGTCGCCGAGAACATCGCGTACGGCGACGACGAGACGCTCGCCGCCGAGACGGGTGAGGAGGCGCTCGTGGCTGGAGACGACGACACACTCGTCACTGGGACAGACGAGACGAGTGGAGCCAACTCGGAGCGCCCGCCACACCGCGAGGAGATCGTCGCCGCCAGCCGGGCGGCCGCGGCCCACCAGTTCGTCCGGGAACTCCCCGAGGGGTACGACACACAGATCGGCGAACGCGGGGTGAAACTCTCCGGCGGGCAACGCCAACGACTTGCCATCGCCCGGGCACTGCTGAACGACCCGGCGATCATCGTCTTCGACGAGGCGACCAGCGATGTCGACACCAAGACCGAAGAGGAGATCCAGTCCGGTGTCGACCGGCTGATCGCGGACCGCACCGCGTTCGTCATCGCCCACCGGCTCTCGACCGTCGAGAGCGCCGACCGAGTGGTCGTGTTGGACGACGGGGAGATCGTCGAGAGCGGCACCCACGAGGAGCTGCTTGCCGCCTCCGGCGAGTACGCCTCCCTGTGGGCCGCCCAGTCTGGGGAGGCCGACCCGTTCGACCGTGTCGAGTCGGAGTGACGCGGTCGCCAAAGCGACAGCGCCGACCCGCAGTGAGTGAGACAGTCCAGTCGATTAAAGTATCTCGTCTGAAACCGAACGGTATGGTCATCGTGCGCTCACTCTCGGAAGCGGTTGGTGCCGTCCGGACGGCACCGTCGTTGTTGCTCGTGTCGTTTGCAGTCGTTGTACTCCAGATCCCGACGCTGGTGACACAACAGGGAGGTATAGCCGCCCCGTCTACGGTCTCGCTGGTGTCGTCAGTCGTCTCCTTCGTGGTCGGGCCGATCGTGCTCGCGGGCGCGATCACGCTCGCCGGGGACGCACTCGACGGCGGCGGGGATCTCGGGAGCTTCGTCGCCGGTGTCCAAGACCACGCCGTCGGCGTGTTCGTCGGCTACCTCGGACTGTTGTTTGTCGCGGCCGTGTTCAGTGTCGTCGGATTCGTGGTGTTTCTGATCGGTGGGTTGTTCATCGGGGTTGGTATCGTTCTGGGCGGTGGCGGCACCGGCGTCAGCGTGCTCGGGGCGCTCGCGTTTCTGGTGTTGTTGTTCGTCGTGTTCGTCGTGCCGTTGTTGTTCGTCCACTTTTTCGGACACGCGATCGTGCTCGACGACCAATCAGTCGGTGACGCCTTCCGGCGGAGCTTCGCCGTTGTCCGTGGGAACTTCCCCGGGATGCTCGGCTACGGGGTGGTCGTGTTCGGGTTCAGTTTCGTCGCCGGGCTCTCTGGTGTCGTCGGATTGCTGGGTGGTGCGGGGACCGGCGGGGCAGACACGCTGTCGCTGGCCGAGACTGTCGAGTGGCTGCCGGCGCTGTCGGGGACAGAGGTGCTCGCGCTCCAAGCCGGCGGGCTGCTCCTGTCGGGGCTGTTCAGCGCGGTGTACTGGCCGTTCTCGGTCGCCGTCTACCGCGAGTTCCGCGACCGTGTCGTCGAGCCGGCGACCGACGAAGCGCCGTGAGCCGACGGCCACAGAGCGGTCAGTCGTCCGACAGAAACGGGAACGTCCCCTGATCGAACGCGTCGGCACCGAACGACGTGATCGTCTCGTGTGGGAGCAGTCGCGGGAACTGACAGACGGCGGCGTCCTTCCAGTCCGGGAAGATCACGCGCTCGCCGGCCCGGTGTTGCTCCCACGTCGTCCGCGCGATATCGACGGGGTCGTGTGTCAGCCCGTCGTCGACACCGCTGTCGGCCATCCCACCGCGTTCCACGAACTCCGTGTCGACTGCCGTCGGGCAGACGACCGACACGGTCACCTGTGGCTCCAACTCTGCGGCCAGCCCGCGGGCAAAGAAGTTGACAAACGCCTTGCTCGCGGCGTACGTCGCCGCCCGTGGCGCGGGGTAGTAGCCCGCCGCCGAGCCGACGAGCACGATCCCGCCCGCGCCGCGGTCGGCCATTTCGGGTGCGATCCGCCCGGCCAACTCCGCAGTCGCGGTCGCGTTCACCCGCACCTGGTCACGGAG
Source organism: Haloferacaceae archaeon (assembly GCA_018609965.1). Taxonomy (GTDB): domain Archaea; phylum Halobacteriota; class Halobacteria; order Halobacteriales; family Haloferacaceae; genus JAHENP01. Next base: position 552 of record JAHENP010000336.1, on the reverse strand, counting down.
CCGTTCCGGTGCCGTCTCTGCGACCGGTCCGTAGGTGGGGAAGCCGGCGCTGTCGACGAGTCTGTCGACCCGGTGGTCCGTCTCCGCGACCCGGTCGTGGAGCCGTGCGACACCGTCCGGAGCCGCGAGATCTTGTGGGAGCACCGTCGTCGCGACACCGTACTCCTGGCGAGCCTCGCTGGCCACGTCGCGGAGTCGTTGCTCACGACGAGCCGTCAACAGGAGATCGTAGCCGTCTGCGGCCGCCTCCAACGCCAACGCCGCACCGATCCCGCTGGAGGCGCCCGTCACCAGCGCCGCGCCGTCGTCTGTGTCGGACACGATACGCAGGTGGTGACGGTCGTACTTCAACGGGTGGGAAAGCAGTTCCTCACCCGCACTCGGTCACGAGACGAGGATCAGTCGGAGTGGCGGGCTACCGGTTCGTTCACCGCCGGAGCGTCCACAGCCCCTCTCGTCGGCGACACCGGCTGTGACACACCAGACAATACAGCAGCCAGCGGTTCGGCCGACACCGACCGCGTAGTGTTGGTGGTCGGCACCGACGTGTTC
>JAHENP010000335.1 GCA_018609965.1 Haloferacaceae archaeon | reverse complement strand
GAACTGGCGACTGCTGTGTCGAGCGCGTGCACTCGACGGCGTTCGCTGGGTCGTCGCGGCCGGCCGAACCGGCGAGGGTGGCGCCGAGACGGACACCCAGTCGTACGGCGGGCGCTCGCTCGTCGCGCGACCGGACGGCGGCGTCCACCGCGAACTCGACCGCGGGGAACGCGATCTGGTGACCAATCTCGACCCCGAGATGCTCGCCGACCAGCGTTCACTCATCGGTGTGTTCGACGACGCGTGAGAAACCGTAGAGAAGGAACGTCGATCGTCCGTGTTACACTCGACGTCGAGCCACCAGGGCGGCCGCCACGAGCGCAACCGTCGCGACTGTGATACCAAAGCCGGGAGCGCCAGTCGTCGTCTGCTCGGCCGACGGCGCTGTCGACTCGTCTGTCCCCGTCTCGGTCGGTGTCCCGGTTGTCGTTTCGGTCGGTGTCACCGTTCTGGTCGCCGTCTCGGTCGGCGTCGCCGTCTCCGTCTCGACTGCCGCCTGTTCGGCGCTCACGTCGGCGTTCACCACGGCGTAGCTCAGGACAGAGTTCTCGCGAATCTGTTCGCTGTACTCCGTGTCGTTGTAGCGGCCGTACACGTCGATACCTTGCCCCTCGACGGTCGTCGCGGTCCAGCCGGCACGGTCGAAGACGACCGTCGCGGTGCCGGTGTCGTCGTCGAAGGAGACGGACTCGGCGAGCGCGCGGCCGGCCGTCCGGTTACGGACGACGAACTGGTCTGTTGTCGCCGCCGTCTGTTCCGGCATCGCCAGGGTCACCCTCACCGTGTCGGTCGTGGCGTCGACAGTTTCGACGGCCGCCCGACGGTCGACACGGCGCATCCGGCCCTGTCGTTCCGGATCGACTTCGAGTGCGGTCAGTTCTGATCTGTTGCGGAGTGTGGCGATCACCGCCTCGTCCATCTTCACGTCCAGCGTCTGGGAATCCGCAACGGACTCCAACGGGTAGTCGGAGCCGCCGTGTGCGATGTATGAGTTGGTGGCGATCGTCACCTCGTCGTCCGGCTTGACCGGCTCACCGTCGATGTACATCTCGGTGATCCGGCCGTGGCCTTTGTCCACCGCGCCGGCAGACTGGTTCGCCGTCGCGTGGGGGTCCCACTCGAAGTAGACGCCGGCAACCTGCGAACCGATCCCCGGCCCGGCGATGGTCGTGCTGTTCACGGTCGCCATCTGGCTCCGGAGGGCTCGTCGGAGCATGCTCCCGTTCGTCTCCATCAGTGTGACACTGTCGCCGAACGACAGCGTCGAGCGCACGTCACCGGCGGTGACGTTCGGGCCGTAGGTGGCCTCACCACGGATTCCGTCGGCGTTCGTCACGACCACGTCGGCGTCGGTGTACTCCAAGACACCTGTCGCCAGAACGTTGCCCATCGCCGTCTCACGGTCGTAGTGAGGGCCGCTAGAGTCCAACGGCACGTCCGTCTGGGTCAACACCGTGTCGAAGCCGTACTCGGCACGCACCTCGTCAATGTAGTTCGCCCACTCTTCGTCACGTTCCGCCTGCGGGTCCGTCTCCAACAGTTCACCCTCGGCGGCAGTCACGTCGCCGTCCGCGACAGTGAGTTCGATCTCGGCCAGTGACCCCGCGCCGCTGTCCGGCTGTGTGACGACGGCGCCGCCGACCCGTTGGGGTGCCTGCACGTCGTCAGTGTCGCCCGACACGACCACGTCCACCTCGTCTGTGGCGTTGGCAATCTTCTCGGCCGAGGAGACGCCAGCCGGCGTGAGCGCGATCACCACGTCTGCGTCCTCCTGACCCACGAGCCGTTGCTCGACGCGTTGGGCGGTCTCGATGGAGTCCCGAACGGTCCAACCGTTGCGCGACAACACGCCGTCCGCCTCCGAGTCGATGTCGTCGTCCGCGACGGCGAAGATCCCGACCGTCAGGTTCCCCCGCTCGACGACGGTGTAGTTCTGTGTCCCCGGCAGCCCCGTGCCGTTCTGCTGGACGTTCGCCAACAGCCACGGGAACTGTGAGGTGTTCGACACCGTCTGAAGGATCGAGAAGTTGCCCGTCTCCTCGGACTCGTCGTAGTCGAGTTCAGAACTCTGGACCGTCTCGGCGGCGGGATCGATCCCGTTGAGCGCTGCCACCGGCGGCTTCCACTCCGGCGAGACGAGTGTCTGTAGCGCGTGCGGGCTGACCTCACCGCCGCTCCCGACGACAACCGCACTGTCCGCGGCCGCTCGCCGTTGCTCGACCAGCGTGAGGAACTGACCGACCTCCCCGCCGGTCCCGCTGACTGCCGACCCGATGTCCGTGTAGGCAAGGACAGTCAGGTTCGTACTGTCGTTGTCCGTGTGACTCATCACCGACACTGTGTCTGCTCCCGTCGTCCCGACCCCGCCGGCCTCCGGGAGCGCGGCCACACCTGCCGACACGCCCCCCACGACGAGGAGCAGCGTCACCAGAACTGTCGTTGTTTGCGACATACTTAGTGCATATTAATGATAGTGAATTAATCTGTATATTTTTTGGCCGTATATCTAAATACCTCTATATATTCACTCGGGCGTTCTGACACGCCTGTTCGAGAGTATTCGTCGGCCCTGCCGACCAACACCTGTCCGCTGGTGGTGTCTGTTTCGGCAGTTCACTCCGCGTCGCCGTCGGCCAGCGCCCACGCCACCGCGGCGTCGACGACCCCCGTCTCCGTCTCGAAGCCGTAGTCGTCGTTGGCGAGGACCCCGTCGAGCTGGTCGGCGTACGACGCAAGCGCCGGCATGGGACGTGCCGTCGGGAGCGACACGGGCGCGGCGTGCTCGTCGTCCTGGCCGCCTCCCTCGCCGCCATCTCCACCCGCCTCGCTTCCGACACCGAGTGCGGCGGCGGTCGCCGCCCCGATCAGCGCCTCGGTGTCTGTGAACCGGTCGGTCGTCGCAGCGGCCTCCGCCAGCGCCGTCTCCACCGCCGGGGTGGCGTCGACACCGACCGATAGCTGTCCGGGTTGTTCGGCGTCGGCGTCGCCGGCCAACACCGCGACGAGATACTCTCTCAGGGCGGCCGCGACCGCGGCTTCTGGCTCTGATTCCTCGACGGCCCGCGGCGCCAACGCCAACGCTAGCGCGCTCGCCCTCGGATGGTCACCCTCGTCGGCGGTCGTGGTGTGACGGGCGGCTGTCCCGCCTGTGGTGTCGGTCGGCGGGTCGTCGGGTGGCTCTGTTCCGGCCGTCGCCGCTGTCTCGACTGTCGCCCCTGTCTCCGTCGAGGACGACGGCTCCGTCCCATCGACCGAGGCCGTCTGTGAGCCGTTCGTGGTGGCGCCAGTCTCTGCCGACACCGCCTCACTGCCCGCACCGTTCGTCTGTGCCGTCTCGGGGGCCGCGTCGGCTTCCTCTGGCCGACTGTCTCCGCTCGGCGCGATCTCCTCGCCGTCGCGCTCGTCGCTGTCGCCGCTGTCTGTTTCGGATTCGTCGTGCTCGTCGTCACCTTCGGTATCGTGCTCGTCGCTGACGCCGCTGTCTGTTTCGGGTTCGTCGCGCTCGCCGTCACTTTCGGCGTCGCGCTCGTCGTTGTCGACGCTGTCTGTTTCAGCTTCGTCGTTGTCGACGCTGTCTGTTTCAGCTTCGTCGTTGTCGACGCTGTCACTCTCGGTGTCGTCGCCCGCCGGTTCGGAGGAAGTCGTCTCTGCCCGCGCGGACTTCATCCTCGCGGTGAACTCCTCGGGCGACACGTCCTGTGCCTCCAGCATCCGTTTGACCGCCGGGTCCGGTTGGTTGTCTGATGCCGCGCCGGTCGTTCTGATCGGACCGTCCGGCGTCGGTTGGTCCAGCTCCCCGTCGGTCGTCTCCTCGTTGTCTGACATCGTCTCCTCTGGTGTGTCGTTCGTCGCCGACGCCCCGTCGGTCGCGACCCGCGGTGTCGCGTTGTCTGCGTCGACCGACTGCGACGTGGGATCGGTCGACGACGACGCGGTGTCGACCGACGGCGACGCGGTGTCGACCGACGGCGACGCGGTGTCGGTCGCGGTCCCCTGCCGGTGGTGAAGCAGGTCGGCGAGTCGGTCGGTGTCGACGCCCTCGGCGGCCAGATCCGGTTCCGTCTGCCGCCCGATCGCGGGGACGGGCACCGACTCCACCGCGTCGGTCACGGCGGCCGAGAACGTCTGGCTCTCGCCGGCGACGTGGTCGCCGTCCATCCACGGCGGGAGCCGCCACCCCGTGCCGTCGTAGAGGGTGTACTCCGCGCGGTCGCCGGTGCCCCAGACGACGCTGTCGAGATCGTTGAACGACCGGTTGGCGCCGCGGTGGGCGTGGACCATCACCGTCTCCGTCGGATCGACCGCGTCGTGGACGGCGGTCAGTGCCGCTCTCGTCGGGTGGTTGACGATCTCGTAGTCGTGGAGCGTACACCGCGCGTCCGTCAGCGGCTCCGCGCCGGAGCCGACCAACTGGATCACGCTCCCGTTCGGGTCCTCTCGCAGCAGGCCAAACATCCGTCCACTGGAGCGTTCACGCGGAATCTCCGGGCCGGCGACCGTCACGGCACCGTGTTCGAGACAGGTCCGCGGGTCGTCGAACCGCGGGATCGACTCCACACCCGGCCGGTCATACCCCAACCGCTCGTACAGCTTCGCGGCCTGTCCGACCACCCGGACCGGCACCCGCAGTTCGTACTGCTCGACGATCGCCGACAACAGGTACGCGACGTGGACGCCCGTCAGCCCGCTGGCGGCCACGAGTGTTCGTTTCCCGCCGCCGGCGTGTTCCAACGCGGTGCCCAACGCCTCCGTCAGCGCCGTCTCGAACCGGTCGTTCGTCGAGGCCGTCAGGAACAACGCGTCGACGGGCGGGAGCGTGTCCGCCGGCAGTCCCGGGTAGCCCGCGACCCGCCGTCGGGTGAAATCCCCCGTCGCCAACAGACGGTGGGTGTCCTCGCCGTCCGTGACGGTGACGAGCCACCCGACCGCGCCGGGCGCGTGCCCGGCCGGCACCGGCTGGACCGACACCTCGGCGGTGAGTTCTCGTGGCTCCGCCACCGGCGTGATCGCGTCCCGAACCGCTCGCGAGGAGTCGACGCCGTACTCCGTCCCGGCCACGTCGAGCACGTCCCCGAGGATCGCCCCCGTCGCGGGCGACACGAGGATCGGAACACCCTCGCGGTGGGCCGCCGCCAACGTCGCGTAGTGGTCGAGGTGGGCGTGCGTGAGACAGATCCCGACCAGCCGGTCGTCCGGCTCCGTGAGTGCGTCCACGTCGACGCCGTTGCCCGCGTCGACGAGCAGACACGGGGTCGACTCCCCGTCCCCGCGGAACCGCAACAGGAACGACTCGTTGCCCGCTGCGGGGTTGGCGTGTTGGTACGAGACGCGCACGTGGCGTGGTAGGTACTCACACAGTGTTATTCCTTCGCATTTATTTGCCACGGTCTAGCACTTCTCTCCGCCGAGGCAGGTTAACAAGCGAGACGTAGAAAAAGATACCCCGAAACCCACCGAGAGCAACCACGCTATCTGTGCTCGACCGAACGAGAGCTGGAGACGGGAACAGACGCCGGGTAGGTGCCTCTTGGGACGCTAGCTCTGGCCATCCCGGCGG
>JAHENP010000334.1 GCA_018609965.1 Haloferacaceae archaeon | reverse complement strand
CGTCGGAGCGTGCTCCGACGGTGGACGAGTGAGCGGCGCGAGTGAAACGAGCGCCGCGAACGAGGAGGCTGGGGAGGTCTAAGGCTGCGGTGCGGCTCAGGACTTTCTAATTGCTTGCCCGTCACAAACAGGACACTCCAATTCCTTTCAGAACTTCAATAACTCGCTGTTCAAATCGCGACGCTAGTTCAATACGCCGCAACGTTTACAACCCGTAGTCACATTAATGCGAAACACGACGCTGTGGTGCGCCGTGTAAACGGCAGGGCGTCTGTAGCGCCCTACCACCGCAGCGTCGTGGCGGCCATCCACGACATGTGTTCGAACGATTCACCGTCAGTAAAACCTGACGGCACGACGGACGCAGCAGAGCTTGCAGCAGAGTACGAGGAGTTTCTCCTGGACATCGAGGAGCAACCGCTCCCGGGGTACCGCACCGAGGAGATGCGCGTGCGGATCGAGGAAGTGCGCGCCACGCTCGCCACGGAGGGTGTCGCCTCCGCGGGTCAGCTCCAGCAGTTGTTGCGCACGGTGACGGAAGCGCTCGCGGACGTGCAGGCGGCGCAGGTCGTTCCCGTGCCCGAGAGCCGCGACCTCTCGGCGGCGGTGCCGGGCACGACCGGCACCGGTGCGGCCTACGAGGTGACCGAGACCGAGCAGGCGACGGCGACGAACGTCCTCATCAATCTCCTGTTCACCGTCGTCGAGACGCCGACCCACGCGGATCGACGGCGAGTTGAGGCGTCTGCGGCTCGCGACGACGACGCTCGCGGCGGTGACGCTCGCGACGGCGGTACAGACACCGAGGCGGACAACACAGACACCGAGGAGGGTCCCGCGTTCGGGGTCACGGGCTACGCCGGGCCCGAGTAACACGCGGCGCCGCGCGCGCCGTGTCCGGTCGGGCGTGCGGTCCGACTCCCCCGCGTTTCTCCTGTCCTGTCGGCCACAGTTGGTCGGAACGCCACCGACCTACTCGTCTGCTTCGGCAGCCTCTGTGTCGAGCGATTCGTCGGCCTCCAGGAACCCGTGGTACGGACAGACGTGCTCACTGCGGACGAGCTGTTCGTCGACGACATCCAAGCCGAGTTCGTCGAGTTCGCCGGCGATCCGGTTGAGATCGTCGTGCGACTCGCCGATGGCGTTGACATAGACGTTTCGTTTGCCGGTCATCACCTCTCTGACGGCGGTCACGCCGTGAATCTCCTGCGCGCGGTCTGCGAGCGTGTCGCGGTCCGGAACCGGCGCGGTGCAGATGATCTTGGTGTACAACGGGTAGCCCGCGAGTTCGTAGTCGATGTCGATGTGGTAGCCGCGGACGATTCCGCTGTCTTCGAGCTTGTTGAGCCGCGTCCGGATCGTGCTCGGCGACAGGTCGAGTCGGTCTGCGATCTCGCTAGAGGAGATGCCACGCGCGTCCTGCTGGAGGTGGTAGAGGATCTGCTTGTCCACCGAGTCGAGCTCCCCGTCTTTCATCGCTCACAGCGACGGTTCGGTAGGGTATGAGTCTGTTCACTCGGGAGCCGACAACAGACCGTCACGACGAACCCGTTCTCGCCGCCTCGCCACCGTCTCGTGACGATAATGGTTGTTAATCTCCTCTCAGACGACGATCCGTCACGAGTGCCGGTCAGTTTATGCTGATCCGTCTTCTACGGTCGGGCGAGACCGCGACGACAGGACGCGGCCGACCCACTCATGACAGAAACACGATCGACCGACACCGAAACCGCGGGGGAACCGAGCCACGTCGTGTTGGGCGACGCGCGAAGCGGCGTGATCGCGCGACGGCTCCGGGCCGACGGCCACACGGTCGCCGTCGTCTCCGAGACACACGACGAGGAGGGCGGCGTGGCCGACCCAGCGACACTCACCGACGCGGGTGTCGGTGCCGCCGCGACGGTGATCGTCGCGACGCGGTCCGACAGCCGTAATCTGCTCGTCGCACAGCTCGTGCGCGTTCACTTCGACGTGTCGCGCCTGCTCGTGTTGGTGAACGACCCGGACCGCACCACCGCGCTGGCCGAGGCCGGCCACGAACCGGTGTGTGTCGCGAGCGCCGTCTCCGAATCGGTGGTGGAGGAGGCGTGAAGGAACTCGAACGCGATCTGGGACTGCCGTCGGTGATGGCGATCAGCGTCGGCGCGATGGTCGGGAGCGGGATCTTCATCCTGCCGGCGTTGGCGCTGAAGATCGCCGGGCCGAGTGTGATCGCCGCGTACGCGCTCGCGGGACTGCTCGTCGTCCCAGCGGCACTCTCCAAGTCGGAGATGGCGACCGCGATGCCGGAGGCCGGCGGCACGTACATCTACATCGAACGCGGGATGGGACCGTTGCTCGGCACGATTGCGGGTGTCGGCACATGGTTCTCGTTGTCGTTCAAAGGCGCCCTCGCGCTCGTCGGCGGCGTCCCGTATCTGCTCTTGTTGTTCGATCTCCCGTTGCAACCCGTCGCGCTCGGGTTGGCGACAGTGTTGATCCTGATCAACGTGCTCGGCGCCGAACAGACCGGTCGGCTCCAGTTGGGGATCGTGACGGTGATGTTGGCCGCACTGGGGTGGTTCGCGGCCGGGAGCGCCCCGAGCGCGCAGGCGAGCAACTTCGCCGGCTTCTTCGACGCCGGCGCGGGCGGGCTCTTCGCCGCGACCGGGCTGGTGTTCGTCTCCTACGCCGGCGTGACGAAGGTCGCCAGCGTCGCCGAGGAGGTAGAAGATCCGGGGACGAACATCCCGCGCGGAATCCTCGGCTCGCTGGCGTTCACGACGGTGTTGTACGTCGGGATCGTCGCGGTGTTGGTCGGCGTGACGGAGGCGGGCGCCGTCGCCGACTCCGCCACGCCGGTGGCGGTCGCCGCCGAGGTGACACTCGGTCAGGCGGGTGTGGTCGCAGTGATCGCCGCCGCGATTCTCGCGCTCGTCTCGACGGCAAACGCCGGCGTGTTGTCGGCCTCCCGGTACCCGTTCGCGATGAGCCGCGACCAGCTCGCGCCGCCGTCGTTCTCGGAGATCAGCGACCGCTTCG
>JAHENP010000333.1 GCA_018609965.1 Haloferacaceae archaeon | reverse complement strand
GGGGCTCGTTCTCGGGGTCGTTCACACGCGTCGTTCGCTGATCTCCTCGGTGATCCGCTCGCCCGACCCCCGGAGTTCACCCGACTCCACCTCGTGCACGCAGCCGGCGACCGTCACGTCGTCCGGGATGTACGACGACGCTTCGAGATACCCGACCTGTGTGGCACACGCCTCATCATCCCGCAGTCGCGTGGTTGACGACGATGATCCCGTCGGTGTCGAAAAAGTTCGTCGTCAGCGCCGCCGACCGGAATCCGTTCGTCCATGCACGCGACGACGAGGAGGTTCTCCCCCGTCGGGACGTTCTCCCGCCGTCGCCGGGCCTACTCCGCTCTGTCGGCGACGCTCTCGTCGACCTGCTCGTAGTCTTCCGTCGTATCGTGTTGATCATCTGACATTGTGTGTTCGAAGGATTGCAGCGGCAACTGACCGGGAAACCGGAGTGTGATGCCGACGTGAGTGACATGGTCGAAAGCTGGCTAGGACAGTTCTCTGGCGACCACCACACCGCCTACTCACTCCTCGTTCTCGTTGCTCCCCTCGCGTCTGTTGTCGAGGAACTGCTCTGTGACCGCCTCGGGGTGGTCTTGGATCACCTGTAACGCCGCCTCGTGAAGCTCTCGTTTCGTGTCGTCGCGGACGCCCGCTTCTCGGAGTCGTCGCCGCACCTCGAAGTCGAGGAAGTCCTCGAAGGCTGCCCACGTCTCGGCACGCGGGTACACTGCCGTCTGGTCGGCCGCCGCGAACGGGAACGCTGGCGACGACAACGGCCGCTCGCCGGTCGAGTCCTCTCGGCTGTCGCTTTCAGCCTCTGTCGCCGACTCGCGGCCGTCGACCGCGTCGTCTGTAGTGGGCCCTGCGGTCTCGTCTGTCGCCGAATCTGCTGGTTCGCCTTCCGCAGCCGCGGTCGCCGACACAGCTTCCTCGTCGGTGTTTTCGACCCGGTCTCCGTCTCTGTTCCCGCTGTCGTTGTCTGTGTCACTCGTCTCACTCGTGTCACTCGCGTCGTCGAGTGTCTCGTCGAGATCGCCGAACGGGTCACTCACGGCGCATCACCTCGCCGCGTTCGACGATCTCGGCCAGCTCCCCGTAGCAGTCCAGTTGGTCACAGGAGTCGTCGTAGTCTCGTACCGGCCGTCCCTCGCGAATCGCGTTGTCGATGGCCGCCCGGTGGCGAATGCCGGGTTTCGGGAGCGACTGGTCCCACTCGCCGGCGTCGATCGCGTCGAACGTCCCCGGGTCGACGTACGCGAAGTTCGGCACCCGCGGTCGGATGTTGTCGCTCCGGACTAACGGCTCGATCAGCTTCCGTGTCGACCGGTCCTGATCCACACGATCCGACAGGTCCGTCGGCGCGACGGCCAGAATCTCCAGCTCGAAGTGGTCACGAGCCGGTTTGATCAGCCGTTCGATCGTCTTGTCCAGCCCGGACAATGCTCCCGAATCCGGCCGGAGCGGGAGGATCATGTTCTGTGCGGCGTACAGCGCGTTGTCGTTCAGCCGCCCGCGTGCGGCCGGACAGTCGATCACGACGTAGTCGTACGTCTCGCCCAACAGAGGGTCGACGACGTTGTCCTTCAGCCGCGCGGTGCCCATCATCACCCCGCCCAGGTCGTCCTCGACGGACTCGATCTCGTCGTTGCTGGGCAACACGTCGATCCCGTACTCCGTCTCCCGGATCAACGCCGCCGGCTCGTGGCTCTCCTCGATCAACACGTCACCGAGATGTGTGTCGTCGGTGAACGCTTCCGACAGGCCGAGACTCGTCGTCGCGTGCCCGTTCGGGTCGAGGTCGATCAGCAACGTGTCGTGGCCCCGGTGTGCCAACTCGCGGGCGGTGTTGGTCGCGGTGGTCGACTTGCCGATACCTCCTTTCAACAACGTGACTGCGACGGCGCGTGGTTCTGTCATGTGTGGTGTCGAGTCTGGTCCGAGTCACCGCGTGTGTCCCCACAGCCTGCTGGTCTCTCTCTCGGGTGGCTCGCCCGTCTACGGTGCCTCGTTTACCCGAGACACCGCGTCTACCTGAGACGCCTCACCTGCCTGAGACGCCTTGCCTACCGGCACTACCTCGTCTACCTGAGGTTTCTGATCTACCTCAGGTGTTCGGCCGTCTGCCGACGGCCATTCACTCCTGGCCAACGGTGCGAGTCGGCCGCTTGCCCCGTGTGTGAACCTACGCTGGCTGTGTCGGCTCACCCTCCTGCGGTACCTCAGGTGACTCGCTCGGTGGCTCACACTGCTTCCGGCTCCCTCTTAGACCTTCGTCAGACGTTACCTTCGGTGGCTCAGGTGACTAAACGAGCTTCAGCAGTTCAGGTGGCTCACTCACAACCAGCACCTGAGCCACCTGAGGCAGCTATCCTACCGATAGAACGGTTGAAGACAGTGTTCTGGAAGCATACTCATGATCGTGACGTTTACCTCAGGCATCTAAGGTACCTGAGCCAACTAAGACGCACGAGCCAGAACCGGAAACTGAGCTGAATTAGAAGCCCGAGTTGGCAGCAGTAGACCGGGTGCCTGCGCCACCAGAGCTTCCTCGTACCTGTGGTGCAACGGGTTGACTGCCGCCAGACCGGGCAACGAAGGTGACTCATTTGCCTCAGTCAGCCAAACTGGCTCAGCCAGCTAACTTAGCTTTGTTACCTGAGGTAGCTCAGGTAGATTGCGCACCTACGTCGGCCCGGGTGGCCACGGCCGCGCACTCCGACGAGACACACCGACTACACCAGTCAGCTGTTCTGGACCATGTGGCTCAGCTAACTCAGCCACCTCAGGTGGACGAGCCAGGGTACTGACAGCGCCGACGACTGTCGACACACGAGCCGGCCGATGGACCCCGACCCACGAGTCACCTGTACGGCTCGAACTCCTCTCCGAAGACGATGAAGTAGCCGACGCCACACACTCCGACGACCGAGGCGAGTCCGAACGCGACCTGCGGGCTGACGAACTCCCAGAGCACGCCACCGAGTGCGGCACTCGGGATCACCAGCGCGTTCCGCAGGAGGTAGTAGCTCCCCGTCACGCGTCCGCCGGCACCCGCCTCGGCCGGCCCGACGATCAACGCCTTGTGTGAGGGGAGCCCCGCGAACCGGAGCCCGGAAACGGCGAACAGCCCGACAAACACCCACTGTGAGACGCCGACGAGTTCTGGCACACCGATCAGCACTGCGGGAAACAGGGCGTAGACGGCGAACCCACAGGCGACGACCGGTTTCAGCCCGACACGCTCCGCGAGCCTCGCGGCTGGCACCATCGTGAACAACGCGACGAGCATCTCCACACCCAACAGGTAGCCGAAGAACGCCGCCGGCGAGACGGCGACGCTGTACGTCTGGCCGGCGACCGCGACCGAGGCCGCGAATCCGACCTCGTACACTCTGGTGACGACCAACACGAAGAAGGCGTACACCATCCCGTTGGCGAACCGAACCAACGTGTCGGCGACGAGCAACGGCCGCAACGGCGCCGGGAGTTCCCGCAGGTCCCGCCGAATCTGTTCGAGCCCGGCGAACGCCTCGCCGACCGTGTCGTCGCTCGCGTCGTAGAGTACGTGTTGGACGAGCGTTCCGATCCCGCCGGAGACCGTCGCGAGCGCCAACACGGACTGGAACCCGCTGGTGAATCCGCTTCCCGCGCCGAGCAACACCGCCGCGAGCACCGGGCCGAGGAAGAACGCGCTCCGGCGGAACGTCTCCGTGCTCGCGAACCCGGCCGCCAACTCCGAGGGGGCGGTCGCCTGTTTGACCACCGCGAACGTCGCCCCCAGCCCGAACGACTTCCACGCCTGCGCCAACAACAGGCCGACGAAGATCCAGACCCACGGCGCTACCGGCACCCCGAAGATTGTGACTGTCCCGATCTGTGGTGCGACGAGCCACACCGTGAACCCGGCGGTCGACACGAGCCCGAACAGGGTGAGCGCGTACCGCGAGCCGAGCCGGTCGGAGATCGCGCCGCCGGGGTACGGGTACACCGCCGCGATCACGTTGCCGAGCGTCCGGTAGAGCCCGACGACGACCCCCGAGGCGCCGAGCGCGACCAGATACTCCGGGAGGAACCGGGAGGTCGCCTGGAACCCCACGGAGAACGCGACCATCGCGAGCGACAACACGAGTACGTCCCGTTCCAACCCGAGGAACCGCCGGAGAATCCCCAGCGGCGTCTCCGCGGCGTCGACCGACACCTCTCTGCTCACGCCACCCTCCGGTCGCCGTCTGCCCGCCCCACTCGTCGTGTCTCGGTCGACGGTCGCGGTTCGCCGGTGCAGTCTGCCGATCGTAGTCGTGTTGTCTCGCAGGTCACGCTCGTGTCCGTGGCTGGATCGCCGCGGGGAAGTATTCGACACCCGACTCGGTGCGCGGACCGAGGAGGATTTGACTCCGAGGGTGGAACGACGCTCGTGGCCGACGGCACACCGACACCCGACCGACGGGAGTTTTTCGCTGGTCTCGCCTGCGCCGGCTGTGTCGTTCCGAGTGGGTGTCTCGGGAACGAGCAACCGGTGACGTTGTTCGCGGCCGGCAGTCTGAACGACGCCGTCGAACGCGGGCTGCGACCGGCACTCGACACGCCACTGCAGGTGACGGCCCGCGGCTCGGCGGAACTGGCCCGACTCGTCGCCGAGGGGAGCCGAACCCCGGATCTCCTCTCGTTGGCCGATCCGGTGTTGTTCGACCGGATCGACACCGCGTGGTACACGGAGTTCGCGACGAACGAACTCGTCGTCGCCTACGACCCTGACGGCGCCGGCGGTCGCCGCGTCGCAGACGCCGGTCGTGAGGCGTGGTACGAGGCGTTGCTCGCGGACGACGTGCGACTCGGCCGCACGGACCCGGATCTCGACCCGCTCGGCTACCGGACGTTGTTCGCGTTCGATCTCGCGACGGACCACTACGACACGGACCGCGATCTCCGGCGGGCGATCCCGGCACGCGAGCAGATCTACCCGGAGACACAGCTCCTCGGCCAGTTCGAGACCGGTAGCATCGACGCCGCCGTCACCTACCGGAGCATGGCCGTCGGCAGGGGGTACAACTACGTCTCGCTCCCGGCGGCGGTGAACCTGGGAGAGCCTGCTCTCGCCGACCGTTACGCAGAGACGAGCTACGAACTACCGGACGGCACTGTTGTCGCGGGCGACGCGATCAGCTACGCGGCGACCGTGTTGCGGTCGTCGCCCGCGACCCGCGACGTGTTCACCCGCCACGTCGAGGGAGCGTACCTCACCGAGCACGGCTTCACCGTCCCGGACGACTACCCACGACACAGAGGCGATGTTCCCGACACGATCGACTGACGGCGTCGACGCCCTCTCTGTCGCGTTTCTCCTCGGCGCGGCGTTGTTCGGCTACTACCTGCTCCCGTTGGTGTCGTTGGTCGCGACACAGTCACCCGCGGCGGTCGTCGCCCGGATCACCTCCCCCGAGGTGGCCACGGCGGCGGTGACGTCCGTGACGGCGGCGCTCGTCTCGACGGTCCTCGCGGTCTGTTGTGGCGTCCCGTTGGCGTACTGGCTGGCGCGCCGCGAGGGGTGGCTCCAGACGCTCGTGACGGCGTTGGTGGTGTTGCCGCTCGTGCTCCCGCCGGTCGTCAGCGGGATGGTGTTGCTCACCGTCGTCGGCCCGAACACGCTGGTTGGGCGGTTGGCGGCCGCCGGCGGGGTCCCACTCACCCGGTCGCTGGCCGGCGTCGTGTTGGCACAGACGTTCGTCGCGTCGCCGTTCGTCGTCGTCACCGCGAAGGCCGCCTTCGAGAGCGTCGACCGGAGTCTGGAACACGCCGCCCGCACGCTGGGTGAGGGGCGGGTCGCGACGTTCCGGCGCGTGACGCTCCCGTTGGCGTGGCCCGGCGTCGTCGCCGGCGTGACACTCGCTTTTGCCCGCGCGATGGGTGAGTTTGGCGCGACGATCATGCTCGCCTACTACCCGCGGACGCTCCCAGTCGAGATCTGGGTGTCGTTCACCACGCTCGGACTCGACGCCGCGTTCCCCGTCGCGGTCGTACTCTTGTGTGTGAGTGTCGTGACACTGGCCGTGCTCGACCGACTCGACTCGAATCCGCTCGTGTAACGATCGGTCGACACGTTCGTGTGCAGTTCGACGGTGTGTGTCACCGTGCGGCTGCGTCGGAGAGAATCTTGACGCCGGTGAACTCGAACCGAGCGCCGCCGTCGCTCCCCTCGCTCACGCCGACACTCCACCCGTGTGCCGCCGCGATCTGTTCGACGATCGTCAGTCCGAAGCCGGTGCCGTTCTCTGCAGAGCTGTACCCTGCCTCGAACGCCTTCTCGCCCACGTCACTCTCGATGCCCGGCCCGGTGTCCTCGAAGTAGATGCCGTCGTCGCCGACGCGCCCGACCCTGACCGCCACTGTCGGCCCGCCGTGTTCGACTGCGTTCCGGAGGAGGTTCTCGAACACGTGTCTGAGCCGTCCCTCGTCACCCTCGACGGTGAGGTCGTCCTCGACATCCAACGTCGCATCCTCGGTCTCCACTCCGTCCCAACAGTCGTCGAGCAGTGCCGACACCGAGATCGCCGTCTGTTCTGCGATCACCTCCCCCTGTCTGGCGAGCACCAACGTGTCCGAGATCAACCCCTCCATCCGGTCGAGCGACTGACCGATCGGCCGGATGTGTTTGCTGTCGATCTCGTCGGCGAGCAGTTCGAGCCGCCCCTTGGCGACGCTCAGCGGGTTCCGGAGGTCGTGGCTGACGACCCCCGCGAACTCGTCGAGCTGTTGTTTCTGGTCCTCCAACCGTTGCTCCCGCCCGACGCGGGCGGTGATGTCCCGCGTGATCCCGACGATCTTCCGCACGGTCCCGTCCGTGACGACCGGCGCGAGATTCGTCTGCCAGAACCGAGCTCCCGTTTCGACTGGCACCTCCTCCTGGTAGCCTATCGGTTTGCCCGCGTCTGCACACCGACCGTACTTCTCGCGGAGTTCCCCCCCGACCGTCTCGCCGAACACCTCCTTGGGGGTGCTCCCCCGCATCTTGTCGGTCGTCAACCCGGTCTGTTCCTCGTACCCCCGACTCACTCGTTCGAACGTGAACTCGTACTCGCCGTCGACCGTCCCCACGTCGACGAAGAAAATGCCGTCGTCGACCGTCCGCAACAACGTCCGGTACTCCTGTGCGAGCTGTTGGAACTGGTCGTCCTGTTTCCGCCGCTCGGTGATGTCACGACTGTTGATCAGAATCCCGTCGATGTCCGGGTCGTCCAACCGATCCTGCACCCGCGCCTCGACCCAACACCACGACCCGTCTGCCCGGCGCGCCTGCGCTTCGACTGTCTCCTCGTCGCTGTCCCCGGTCACCACCCGCTCGATCGCGCCGGCGATCGTCGCCCGATCCTGTGGGTGTTGGTAGTCGTACACCCCCTCGCCGACGAGTTCGTCGGGCTCGAAACCGAGCAGATCCTCGACGGACGGGCTCACGTATCTGATCACGCCGTCCTCGTCGACGACCGACACCGTGTCTGACGACTCCTCGACGAGCGTCCGGTGGAACCGGCTGCTCATATATACGGTACGAGTAGCGGTGGCATAACACTGACCGTTGCAACCTCCCCTGTTCGTGTTGTGCGAATCCTCGATTGGCCGGAAGCGGCGCTCTCCGGCCGGAGTTGTCGTGTGACTCGTCACCGTGGCGCACGACCTGGCCGTGTGGACGGACTCCTCGCAGGTGGTGTGGACGGACTCCTCGCAGGTGGTGTGGACGGACTCCTCGCAGGTGGTGTGGACGGACTCCTCGCAGGTGGCAGATGTGGAGACACAGACTGCCAGACGGTTGGCCAGCGAGAGACACTCCAGACCACCCGTAGGGAACTCGCCTGCGGAGTCTGGAACCGCTGTGTCCCAGCGGATACGATCCCCGACACAGAACACCCGACCCCGACGAGCAAGCGCCGAGTCGACCCGAGCGCGGTCGGTCGGGGGAGTCCACGGTACGACCACTCTCTACTACTGTCGTACTCTCCGCTAATGCTCTCCAATGATTCGCTACACAACAAGTTATTATATACAACCGAAATAATAATATAATAGAGTGAAAAAATACTTTTATGATGATTGCCGGTAGGTATTTAAACGTGGAGACGTTCGACAGTTTCATGACAGCCGCACGGGCCTTTCACTCCGATCTCGGTCGTTGTCTGCGCCGGGTCGACGAACTCTACGCCTCGGAGACGAGACGAGACGCAGTCCGGCGGACGGCGGAACTGACTCGGCTCCCGTTCGACGACCCGACGGTGCGTGTCTGGGTGGCCGACGGCGACGACTGGACAGTGGCGGGCGACGCCTCACCCCCAGACCGTCCGACACTCGCGTCTCGGCGGCTCTCGGAGACCGGGCTGCCGGCGGAGTCGACACTCGACGGCCAGCCGGACGGGTCGCCGACGAACGAACTACTCGTCCCCGTCGACGACCGGACCGCCATCGAGGTCGCGACCCAGACCACCGACGGGTTCGGCGACGAGGCCGTCGCGCTCGTCGAGACGGTCGCGACACACCTCGAACGTGTTCTCGCTGACGTGGACACTGACCGCACCCCCGGAGTCGACGCAGATATGGGAGTCGACGGCAGCCAGTCTCACGACTCCGAAGCGTCTCTCGACCCCCGAGCGAGCGTCGACACCAGTGCACTCCGCCGACTCCACGAGGCGACGGTCGACGACGGGTCGTTCACCGAGACGGTCGAACGACTCCTCTCGCTGGGGTGTGCGTACGTCGACCTCGACGCCGGACTCCTCGCTCGCGTCGACGGGACGGACCACGAGGTGATGACAGCCGTCGACCCGACCGACACACACGAGGTCGGTGCCGTCTCCGAGTTGGCGGAGACGCACGCGGCGACAGTCGAGAACGACACGGCGCCGACCGCGTTCGCCGACGTGACGAACGATCACGACTCACACCCGGCGGCCGACACCGTCCGGGCGTATCTCGGTGTTCCGGTGACGGTCGACGGCGAGACGTACGCGACGGTGAGTTTCTCATCGGCGACGCCGCGTGACCGGGCGTTCGACCCCGACGAACTGGAGTTCGCGGAGCTGATTGCCGACTGGGTCGGTCGCGAGATCGAACGCCGTCAGCGGATCGAGGAGCTGGAACGCTACGAGACGATCCTCGAAGCCGTCGACGATCCGGTGTACGCGCTCGACGCAGATGGCCGGTTCAGCTACGTCAACGAAGCGGCACGCCGGGAGTTCGGCTACGGACAGGAGGTCGTCGGCGAGTCCCCCTCCGTCGGGATGAGTGCGGCGGACGTTGCCCGAATCCGCGAGCAAATCGAGGGACTGCTCGAGAGCGACGAACGGTCCACCACCGCGGAGTTCGAACTCCAGACGGCCGACGGCGACCGGGCGGTCGTCGAGAACCGGCTGGCGGTGATCGGCAACGGGGAGTTTCGCGGGACGGCGGGTGTACTTCGTGACGTGACCGACCGGACGGAGCGCCGTCGCCAACTGGAGTCGTTCCAACGGGCCGTCGAGGCGGCCAGTGACGGGGTCGCGATCCTCGACGGTGAAGCGTACGTCTACGCCGACGAGACGCACGCCGAGATGTACGGGCTCGACGACCGAACGGACCTGCTCGGCGAGAGTTGGCGTGTGTTGTACGACGACGACGAGGTGCGCCGGCTCGAAAGCGAGGCGTTCCCCACGCTGGAGACAGACGGGACGTGGCAAGGGATGGTCACCGGCTCCCGACCGGACGGGTCGACGTTCCCGGCGGAGCTATCGCTGACGCGACTCGACGACGGCCGACTGGTGTGTACCGTCCGTGACGAGACGGACCGGCTGGAGCGGGAACGCCGCCAACGGGCGACCGTCGAGGTGCTCCAACGGATGTACGAGGTGACGACAGATCAGTCGCTGTCGCGGCCCGAGAAGATCGACGCGTTGCTCGAAGCTGGCACCGACTACCTCGAACTGTCGTACGGCTTTATCACCGAGATCGAGACCGACGGCACCGGTGACGGGACACAGACGGTCACCCGTGCACACGGCGACCACGAGGGGCTCCAACCCGGCGCATCGTGTCCACTCCCGGAGTCGTACTGTCGCCGGACGATCGAACGAGACGAGTTGGTGACGATCCACGACGCCACCGCGGAGGGGTGGGCGGACGACCCCGCCTACGAACGGTTCGCGTTGGAGTCGTACGTCGGTGGCCCAATCCGAGTCGGCGGGGGTGTCCACGGGACGGTCTGTTTCGCCGCGTCTACGACTCGCGACCGGCCGTTCTCGCCGACGGAAAAATCGTTCGTCGACCTGTTGCGCCGGTGGATCGGCTACGAGATCGACCGCGAGGCGGCCCGGGCGGAACTGTCTGAGGAACGGGAACAGCTCCGACTGCTGATCGACAGCCTCGACGAGTACGCCTTCGTCGTGCTCGACGACGATGGCCGGGTGCAGCGGTGGAACGCCGGCGCGGAGTCGATGTTCGGCTACGAGTCGAACAACGCGACGGGAATGACGGCCGCGGAACTGCTCACCGAAGACCGCCAGGAGCTGACAGAACGGCTGTTACAACAGGCACGAATCGCCGGCGAGAGCTCCGACGAAGGGTGGTACGCCCGTGCCGACGGATCACCGTTCTACGCCGACGTGCGGTACGCGTCACTCGAAGACGAGGACGGAACGTTCCGTGGCTACGCCGTCGTCGCGCGCGACCTGACCGACCGACGGCGACAACGTCGACGGACGGAGCGGTTCGTCGAGGAGTCGGAGGACGTGGTGACGATCCTCGACACGGACGGCCGGGTCACGTACGCCAGCGGCTCGGCTGAACGGGTGCTGGGGTACGACCCGGAGACGCTGACCGATGAGAACCTTTTCGACTACGTCCACTCGGACGAACGCGAGGCGACGATAGAGTCGTTCTACGCCGCCGTCGACGGGAGCGAGGTGGAGACGGAGTGTCGGTTCCGAGCGGCCGGTGACGAGTGGCGCAACCTCCAGATCCACTGCCAGAACATGCTCGGTGACGACGCCATCGACGGGATGTTGTTGTACCTGCGTGACGTGACCGAGACGAAACAACGCATCCGCCGGTTCGAGAGCATCTTCAACCAGACGTTCCAGTTCACGGGACTGCTCCGCCCCGACGGAACGGTGATCGAGGCCAACGAAGCGGCACTTGAGTTCGGCGGGATCGAACGCGACGAGATCGTCGGCGAACAGTTCTCAGACGCGCTGTGGTGGAACCACTCGGATGCGGCGTACGACCGGATTCGGAACGCAATCGACCGGGCCAGCAGCGGGGGATTCGTTCGCTACGAGGGCGAGGTACGCGGCACGGACGGACTGGCGACGATCGACTTCTCGTTGAAACCCGTTCGCGACGACGACGGGGAGGTGGTGTTGTTGGTCGCTGAGGGACGCGACGTGACGGTCCAACGCCGTCGCCGGCAACACCTGGAGGTTGTTCAACGAGTGTTGCGTCACAACATGCGGAACGATCTGGGCAAGGTCCACGGCTGGACGGAGCTGATGGTCGACGAGTCCGACCCGGAGACGAGACGCGAGCAGTTCGAGCGGGTCGACCGCATCCTCGGCCGGTGGCGGTCGATGACCGACCGAGTGAAAGAGATTCGGCAGGTGCTCCAGAGGGAGCCGGGCGAACGACCGGAGCGGCGACTCGACGAACTGGTTGCCGACGCCGTGGAGACGGCCCGGGAAGAGTACCCGTCGGTAACGGTCGATACGGAACTCAAAGACGGCTCGACGGAGGTCCCGGCGAGCGTCTCCAGGGCCGTCCACGAACTGCTCCAGAACGCGGCCGGCGCGACCGACGACCCGTCACTGGCGGTCACGGCCACGACCCCCGCCGGCGGGTGGATCGAGATCGACGTGTGTGACGACGGCCCAGGGATGCCGGACATCGAGGCGGAGGTGCTCGAAACCGGCGAAGAGACCCCCCTGACACATGGTCGGGGACTCGGACTGTGGATGGTCCGGATGATCGTCACGCAGGCCGGCGGCGACATCTCCGTCGAGACGGGTGACGGCACGTGTGTCTCTCTCCGCCTCCCGACGGAGGCCCGTGGCCGTCTCACTGTCTCCGGTCCTCCCGACTGACGCGGGTCGTGTGCCGACGGACGGCCCTACCCTGACGGGTCGGTGACCCGACACACGCTGTGACGCTATCGTTCACCGACAGCTTCACGCTGCGTCTGCAGAACAACGGACACGGTGGGATGGGGGACCCCGAACGAAATCGCAGGATAGACGTACGACAGTCGCTTGGAACTGGTAGCTTGCACACATCCGACGACACACCAGAGCCTTCGGCCGCGGAAACGAGCCCCCAGCGCGTGAGCGTCGCATTAGGGGGCCGGACAGTCCACCGTCCGTCGCCCGACGGGACGGGAACTGCCTGTGAGACGGTCGCCGCACAGTGGGAGACGGTTCCGGTCGACGATGTCCCACAGAGCTACCGAGCGTGTAGCTACGAGGAGTGTGCGCCGTATCTCGCGGAGGTCGACGTGGCCACCGACGACACACCGGAGTCGCCGGCGTGGCTCGCCGACTACGACTGCCCGGTGGTGACGGCACCGGGCGGTGACGCACTCCACCGCCCGGACACCGACAGCCCGGAGCCGGCCGCGGCGTGTCGCGCACACACCCCGAGCAACGCCTGGCGGGTGATCGAACTGGCAGAGACCGCGACTGCGTTCTACACGCCCTGTAGCCTCGACACCTGCCGCACGTATCTCGATGACTCCGAGGCGTTCTCTGGCTCCGAGACGCGGTGACCACCCGGCGACACCGGTCGCCGCACGTCGACGCGCCGACGGACCATTCGAGACGGACTCGGGAACCGGACGCGTGTTCTCGTCCGATGGGTTCTTGTACTGTAGCGGGAGTAATATGGAGGTATGGAAAGAGATATTTTCTGTGCGGACCTGACGGCGTTGCTCCGGGAGACAATCGACAACGGCACGGAACAGCCGTTGGTCGTCACCCCGACAGCGAGTCTCGTCCCTCCGCTTGTCGAGTTGGCCACCGACGGCGCCGCAGACGGTGTTCGACTGTTCACGGGACACGAGGCGTCGAAGTGGTTCAAAGATCAAGTCCCGATCGCGACACGTCTCGCGGACGCCGTCGCGACCGGGACAGACGGACCGGTCCGGTATCTCCCCGCGGAACTGGACGCGACACTGTTGATTGTCCCCGACGGAGTCGTCGTCGTCACACAGACGGAGACGGGGGTCGCCGGTCTCGTCCCCGGCGAGACACTGACAAGGGAGCTGACCGACCTGTACGAGTCGGCATTCGAGAGCGCAGAGCAGGCGTTGTTTAGAGCGCCGCCGCGGACGGCGATGCTCGAACTCGTCTCGTCGTCACTCGGCGAGGCCGTCGCCGACGATGTCGGCGCGATCCTCACGGCGTTGGAAGATGTCGAGACAGTGTCGTTGTCAGAGGCCAGCGGCGCGTTCGTCCTCGCGGGCGCCCGTCACGGGAGCGAACAGTACCGGGTCCGCCAGACGATGGAGGATGTCGGCTTCGCGTCACAGGCGACGGTGTCCCGTCGCAAGTCGAAGCTGGAGGCGGCCGGCGTCGTGGAGACACACGCGCTCCAGACGAACGTCGGGCGACCGCGTGAGGAGCTCGCTCTCACCGACGCGTTCGTCGACGCGACGCCCACGGAACTCGCCGACGTGCTCAGCGACGCGTGAGGCGTCGCGTGAGGCGTCGCGTTAAGACTCGCGCCACTTCTGGCCACACTCGACGCAGGTGAACAACCGAACCTCGTAGGACCCACCCGGCTTCGGGAGCATCTCGTAGTTCGCCCGGTCGCTGTCACAGTCGTCTGCCGGACACGACTCCGCCATCGTCTCGGTGGCGTCCTGCGTCGCGTCGGCCACGGCGGGTGCCCCGTCGTCCTGTTGTCCGTCCCGTGTCGTCATCGCCGCCTCTACCTGCGAGTCCCGCGGCGCCTCGTTCTCACAGGATCGACACACCCACCTATCGTCTTGTGTGTGCATCAGCGATCCACACTCGTCACAGAACTGCATGCGACCTTGACGACACGGCTGTCAGATACACGTTGTGCTCTCTCGACCGACTTCGACAGCGACTGCCGCCCTGTCGCCGTCACTGGGACCCACCCTAGGAAGGGACGACGGGCAGCCGTGTCAGGCGAGTTGACGGGACCGTGGGGATTAACGCCTCTGGCTCCCTCTATAGTGGTGTGCCAGGTCTGGCGAGCTACCTCCCGCGCCGAGGGTGGGCGATTGTCCTCACACTGTTGTTTGTCGCAGCAGCGACACTGATTGTCCCCTCGGCGTTGGGTCCGCCGAGTGGTCAGCTGTTCGTCCCGTTCTTCTGGATCGTCTCCGGTGTACAACTCCTCACTGCGGTCGGGATCGGCGCGACGATCCTCTACTACCGAGACCCCGACCGTGAGAGTACACAGTGGAAGTACGACCCCTGAGCGAACACCTACCGCGGAGTACCCAAACGGGTGCCGACCCCTGGGACCGCACGCGACCGCGGGACTGTTTCTGACACACAGCTTGACGAGCGGTGTGACGTTGTCGGCGTGAGCGTTCTTCCTGTAACCGTCCAGTCGTGTGACTCGGGGTGGGTGGTGCTGCAGAATTTGTATCGCGACAAACGGTTTACTGAGTGGAGATGTTCTTCGGGGTCCCATCCAGACCAGACTCCGATCCCGCAGGGAGTCAGCCCGTCTGTGAGTCCGACTGCGATGCAGATTCGAGGCTTACTCACGGATTCGGGGAGGACACTGCCGGCATCGTGGGCGTGAGACGACTGGTATCCGGCAGTTCACTCCCGAGATTGGGCGATCTCTGTTATAAACTACTTTCATGTCCTAATGTGTTAAGACAGGAAACCGGGTCGATCTCGCAGTGAGTGGGTTCACGAACGGGTGAACCCGTCACGAGAAGATCTCTGCTTGGCCCACAAGACACCGGTCAGTAAATCAAATTTCGCTATACGTATTCACATCCACACCTGTTCAGACTCTGCACGACCGAACGGTTAGTTTGTATTCTGCTATTATTATGAATTTGATTAGTGTTGAATCAGATCAGAACAGATAAAAAAGTATTAAAACAGATTCTCTCGGCGGCGCAGCTCT
>JAHENP010000332.1 GCA_018609965.1 Haloferacaceae archaeon | reverse complement strand
GGGATTGCGTTGGCGATTCTCGGTGGATTCGCGGCCCAGACCGGGACGCTCGCGGCCACGCCGGTCGCGTTCGCCGGCGTGTTCCTACTCGTCTTGACGGGTGTGAAGGTGATCGACGACGCCAAAGACTACGACTACGACCGGTCGATCGACAAACGGACCGTCGCAGTCACGCTGGGTCGCCGCCGTGCGCGCCGGTTCGCGTACGCGCTGATGGGGGTGGGCGTGTTCGGGGTCGTGGCGTTCACCGTCGACGGGTTGTTCCCGCCGTTCGCGCCGGTCGGCGCGGCCGCGTTCGCCGTCGTCGCGGCGTTGGCGACCGGCCGGGAGCCGAAGACGGCGACGATGTTGTTGGTGCGTGGTGCGTATCTTCTGTTGGCCGGACTGCTCTTGGCGGTGTTCTTCCGACCACTCGCTGGCGTCCCGCTTCCAGACATCACGGTGTTGGGCGGGTACACGTACCTCGCGACGGAGATTCTGTTCGGGGGTGTTGCGTTCACACTGCTGGTCCGTGCCGGCGCACTCCGCCGGGCGCTCGCCACCGTCGCCGCCGTCTACCCCGTCGCGTACCTCTGGGACTGGTACACGCTCACGGTTGGTGTGTTCTCGATCCCGATGCGGACCGGGGTGGAGTTGCTCGGCATCCCGTTGGAGGAACACCTGTTCATGCTCGTCGTCCCGGGGTTCGTCCTCGCCGTCCACGAGACCGTCCACGACCGAGACGAACGGGCCGACACGACACGGCCGGGCCAGCCCGCGCGACCGGACGGCGAGTCGGGGCGTGAACCGCCGGCGTCGGACCGGTCGACCGGGTCAGACCGGTCGACTGGATCGGACTGAGTCGCTACCGCGGCGTCCACTCCTCACAGGCGTCCATGTCCTCCATCAGTTCGTCGTGATAGCCACAGTACGGCTGCATCCCCTCGTCTGTGCGGACGTACTGGAAGTGGGCACAGCTCCCACAGTAGGTGTCTGCCGGAGAGCCCGGCTCCGGGTCACCAGTTGGTGTAGTATCACGCGATCCGGCCGTGTCGCGCGGGCCAGTCGTCCCGCCACCGAACGTGGCGTCACCGACGCTGTCGACACCGCTTGCACGTCGGTCGTCACCGCCGGCACCGCCGCCGACACCCGACGGGTCGCGGTCGGTCGGGCCACCGCGTCCACCTGTCGTCCCGACATCACCCGAACGACCGACGGCGTCACCTGAGCTACCGACAGTGTCGACACCACCCGGGCCGCTCGGGGTGTTCGTCCCGCCGATCTCGTCTTCACGGAGACCGGTGATGCGGTCGCTGGTCGCCCCGCCGTCGCTGGTCGCCCCGCCGTCGTCCGCGAACTGGGCGTCGCCACGGTTCGCCTGTGTCGTGACCTCCCCGTTGGGGGTGTCGCCGAAGAAGCCGACCCCGCCGCCGCCCGTCGTCTCGGCGTCGAGTTTCGACCGTGAGACCTCGATCGTCTTCGTCTCGCCGCCGCGGGTCACCTCCAACTCCACCGTTCCGCCGGGGTCGTTCCGCGAGGTGAAGTTCGCGACACCGACGAACAGACACCAGAAGGTAGTGATGACGCCGAAGAAGTAGACGGTAGTCGTCTGGAGCGTCAGATCACCGGGCGCACAGCCGGCGCCGGCCCACCGACAGGGGTAGGCGTGGGCGAACAACGAGACGCCCAACAACGCGACCCCGGCGCCGACAATGGCGGCCGCCTGGGTAACCCGGCCGGCCGGCAACACGGCGAAGATTCCGAGGAACACCGCCGGCACACCCACGCCGGCCAACACACCCGCGAGCCACCGGGCCTGCCGGATCGCCTCCAGCGAGCCCCCCGTCCCGGTCGCCGAGACCCAGATGGCGACGACGGCGGACAACGACCCCGCGAGGAACAACCCCACCCCGAGGTAGAGTCGGTGCCGGTCCACCGGCTCGCCGACTGTCCCCTCGTACACATCCGCGAGGCTGGTCATGGACACTGCTTGTGTGTCCTCCCACAAAACACTGCGTCAGACGCTCGCACGACACCCCCCTCGGAGCCAACCGGAACTCATTACAGGACCCGACCGCGAACCGCGAACAATGAGCGACGACGACGAGACGGAGCCGGCGGTAGAACTCGGTGAGGGGCCGAACGTCGACGGTGCACCGCTTGCCCGAGTGGCCTCCCGACTCACCTGGCCACAGGAACGCTCCCGGATCAACGAGAAGGAGGGGGACGCGGTGGTCCGGACACCCGACGGCCCGCGTGAACTGACGGCCGTGCTTGAGGAGGTCGACGAGACGTACTTCGACCGCCGCCAGACGTTCCTCGCGGCCGTCCGTGACGTGATCGGTCACGGCCCCGTCGCGACGGAGTGACGACTGCACCGACGGAGTGACGACTGCAGCGACGGAGTGACGACTGCGGCGACGAACAGTGGGACGGCGGCACGCGGTCGAAAGCCCCGAGTCGGTCCCGCCACAGGCTCCGGCGTGGAAAAAGTTGATCTCGCGGACGCGTTCGACAGCTTCGAGCAGCAGTGGGCGCCGCGACTCGCGGCCGAACCGAACGACCAGACGGTGAAACTCGCCCGGATCGAGGGGGCGTTCGTCTGGCACAGCCACCCGAACAGCGACGAACTGTTTCTCGTCCGGGAGGGGACCGTCACCGTTCAACGTCGCGACCGAGAGGACGTGACGCTCCAGGCGGGACAGTTGTTCGTCGTCTCGGCCGGCGTCGAACACCGCCCAGTCGCCGACGGGGAGGCAAAGATCCTGTTGTTCGAGGCGGCCGACGTGGTCAACACCGGCGACGCGGACTCCGACCGGACGAGCGAGACGGTGCCGTTGGAGTGACGCGGGTTGTCACTGTCGACCAGCGTCGTCGTCCCGTGGTGACGCCTGCAGGTCGTCGTCCCGCACCGCGGCGCCGAGTCGCCGTCGCTCTCGACGGAGAATCCCCTCCCAGACCGACAACAACGTCGAGTTCAGCCGGTAGGTCGCGTTCACGTCCCGGACCCACGCGTCGTCGCTGAACAACGCGAACTGGACGCGCCGCGCCGCCGGTGACAGCGACCCTCGTTGCCCGGCGTAGACGGCGACCGACTCGCGGTGTGTCCGGTCGAGCAACGCCGCCGGAACGGACAGGTCACACACCGCGGCAACGTCCCGAAACCACTCCACGTGGAGAACGGCGTCGGCGAGCAGGAACCGGTCGGCGAACCCCAGCCCCGAGAGGTCGAGTGACGGAGTGCCGTCGGCGCCGGCGTCGTGCGGTGGAGTACCGTCGGCGACCGCATCGGGCGTCGAGAACGATGGTCGGTCGACACCCCCGTGGTCGGCGTACGGCGCGGCGACCCGGGAGAGTCGGCGGTCAGCAAGCGCAATCGGACCGGCGAGTAGGAGCCGGTACCACCGCGGCGTCCACCGGAGAAACGGCCGCCCAAAGGCGGCATCACCCGACAACACCGCGCCGATCGTCCGGGCGAGCGCCGGGGACACGTCTGTCTGGTTCGCCCGCATCGCGGCGACCCCCTCGTCACGGTGGGTAGGCAACGGTGCCGGGTCGACATCGAGCGCGCGGGCGACTCTGATCGTGTACTCGACGCCGGCCCGGAACCAGTCGGCGAAGTCGGCCGGCGAACGCAACGAGACCAGTGGCCGGAGCGTCACGGTCGCTGTACGCCGTCACCCGACAGGTGTCTGTCGGTTCGACGCGAGGCGTCGCGGATCACTCGTCGGTCAGTGCGTCGTCGAGTCCCCAGTTGGTGGCGTCGGCGTGTGCTTCCGCCCGTGCCTCCGAGCGGATCGTCTCCAGCCGCCGGTCGTCGCCGAGAAACGACAGGAGCGTGGCGCCGTCGACAGTCGCGCGGTCCGCCGGCGCACGCTCCCGGGTGCGTGCCGCCAGGTCGTCCTCGCCCAGTCGCTCGGCGGGCGCGTCGGGGGGGACCCGACAGTCGGCGCGGTCGTGGAGTGACGCCAGCGCGGTCTGGTCACAACGGTACGTCTCCACCCGGGACGGTCCCGGGCTGACGAGCGCGTCCACCGCCGCGGGGCCACACTCCCCGCCGTCACAGGCGGCGGCGACGGGGACCCCGTCGACGACGGTGACGGCCCCCGTCGCCGCGTGGAGTGGACCGTCGGCGACGATCCGGAGGTAGCCCGTATGGTGTTCCGTGAGGGCACGCGCGAACGACACACCGAGTCTGTCGACGCTCCGGGCGCGGACCAGACGACCGCCGAGGTCGGGGGTCACGACTCCGGAACGACCGCCTCGCGGAACCGGTCGGCGACGGCGCCGGCCCGCCCAGGACGCGGTTCGAGCGTGGTCGCCGCTTCGCGGAACGCGGTCGCGGCCGCGGAGTCGGGAGCGTGTGCCAACACCGGCTCACCCGCGTCGCGGGCGTCGCGAACGGCATCACAGTCCGGGACGACCGCGAGCGTGCCGGCACCGAACTGCGCCTCGACCCGGTCGGCGACCCGGCCGAGTCGCCCGTGAACCTTGTTGAACAGTACGCCTGCCGCTCCCGTCCCGTAGGACCGCGCGTACTCGCGAACTTTCAGCCCGTCCGACAGCGACGGGACGGTCGGTTGGAGCGTTACCACCACCCGGTCGGCGAGCACGACCGGGAGAACCGCGGATTTGGCCGCCAGCGTCGCCGGCGAGTCGAGCAACAACACGTCCGTCTCTGCGGCGAGGTCGGCGACGACGCCCCGGAGCCGTGCGGGGTCGCTCGCCTCGAACGCGGCCAGACTCGTCCCACAGGGGACGACCGACATGCCGTACCGCTCGTAGGTGGCCGCCTCGACGGTCGCCGCCCGGTCGCCGACGAGCAGGTCGTGGAGCGTGGCGTCGGCGTCGTCTAAGCCAGTATGAAACAGGAGGTTCGCCATCCCCGTGTCGGCGTCGACGACGGTCACATCGTGTGTCTCCGCGAGCGCCATCCCAAGCGCGAGCGTGGTCGTGGTCTTTCCCGTCCCGCCTTTGCCGCTCGCGACTGCGAGTACCTCGACCATGCGCCGTCTGGCTCGGCACCCGTGAAAAACGCTCGCCCGACTGGAGGCGGCATTCTCTCACTCGCTCACTCACACGCCCGACTGGCGACGTTCCGGCAGTTTTATTCGGAATGATTGGCCTACATCCGGGCGAGTGATCCACTGTGCCAGCCGTTCCACACTACCCCGAAGACGAGCCCGAGCGGAAGCGTCGCGTGCCAGGCATCGGTGATGTCGTCGACAGGATTCTGGACCGCGACGACCCGTCGCCGGTCACCCGGTGAGGCGGGTCGCCCCCGAGTCGAAACGCTTAGCAGTCGACTCTGGCAACCCGGGCGTATGCGCAAACTGATCGTCCGTGGCGACCCCGGGATCAGGCGGGACGCCGTCGTCGAGTACGGCGGCGAGGAGCTGCAGGTGTTTGCCGTCCAACGGCAGGGTGCGTTCCACGGCCCCGACGAGCCACAGTTGTGGTGTACGGTCGGCACGGAAGACGAGCGCGAACAGTTCGAGAAACGTCAGTTCGTCCCCCACTGGCTCGACGTCGAGAGTGTCGACGCCGAGGCGCTGACCGTCCGGAAGTCCGGCGGCGATCTCAACGTCTGAGCAACCGGTCACTCTGTGCTGTTCTCGTCGTGTGTGTCGTCGACGACCCCGGTCTCGACTCCGTGGTCTCCGCCGACGGCAACGCCGACTGGTCGACCCGGTAGACGACGACCCCGTCCTCGGTGACGACCGGTTCGACACCGGGGATCGCATCGAAGTTCACGATCCGGGTGCTGTACCGGCTCCGTTCCCCGTTCCCGACCCAGACGTACCGCACGTCACGCTCCCGGAGCGTCGCGACCGCGGCCGCGCGGTCGGTGTAGGCCGCGTCGACCGTCCGAACACGGTCGTAGAACGCCGCCCGTCCGCGGTAGCCGATCTCGTGGCCCCAGCCTGCGATCGTCGGCAGCCCGGTGAAACTCGCCGCAGGGTTCGACTCCCAGGAGTACAACCCCGGTGGGTTGCCGTAGCCGCGGTCCTCGTACCACCCCGCCCCCGGCGCCGACAACAACGTCGGCCGGCCGGGTTGGCGCTCCAGATACCGCACCCCGGCCGCGACCCCGGGGTGGAACGGTTCGAGGTGTGCGGTCGCGTCGAGTGTCGGCTCCTCCGGGTACGCGAAGTCGTAGCCGTTGTTCGGCGCGCCGTCGCTCCCGGCAGTGAACTGGTTTGGCACCGTCACGACGGCGTAGCCGCCGGCACCGGTCACGGCGACCACGAGTAACGCGACGGCCGCCGTTCGCCGGGCGTCGACGCTTGGCCACACCGTCGTCGTCTCGACACGCCGGGCGAGCGCCGCCGCCGCGACGCCGGCGCCGACGGCCCAGATCGCCCACACCTGCGAGTACGTCTTGAACACCGTGTTCATCCGCCCCGGCCCGGCCTGTTCGTTCAGATACACCACCTCGACGAGCAACACCAGTCCGGCGCCGCCGGCGAGCAACACTGTCTCGAACCCGCCGCGGTCGGTCCGGGCGGCGATCCACGCGCCGAGCAACACCGCCCCGACGAGCCCGACGGCCGGCAACGACAGCAACTGTGCGGTCACGCCGAGCACGCCCAGCGCCGCGAGCAGCTCCCACGGACGCGTTCCGCCGACCTGATCGAGGAGGTAGCCGCCGAATACGAGCAGGAACGCGCCGTGGACGACGACCAACCCACCCCACCTGCTCCGGTCTGCGACCGCCAACACCGCGAGTTCGCGTGAACTCCCGCTCGTGGCCGTCCCCAACAGGAACGGCGCGGCGAGCACACACGCGAGAACGCCGGCGCCGGCGACCAACCCGGCCGCGACCACCGGCCGTGCCAACTCACTCCCGAGCCGACTGCCGCCCGCAGAGCCGGGGGTCGTCGCGATGCCGCCGTCCGTGGCGGTCCGACCGACGAGCCGGTCCAACGGTCCGCGGGCGACGGTCGGCAACAACCGGCGTGGCGGTGTCGGTGACAGTGTCAACGCCAGCCACGCCAGCCCGAACACGGTCGGGAACCCCCAGGTGTGGACGACGGCCTGGAACCCGCCGACGACCGGCACCAGCCCGAACAACACCCGTCGCCGCCGACCAGCGTCGGGCGACCGGTAGAGGACGAACGCAAACGCCGCCGCCAACAACAGAAACGTCGGTCCGATCATGTGCGCGTGGAGGTCGCCGTTGAGGAACGCGAACAGGGGGAACTCGTTGATCGTCCCGTCGATCACGCGGCTGGAGGCCCACATCGACCGCCCCGGCCCCCAGTAGCCGTCCGAGAGCCACCGTGTCACGTCTACGTCGACTCGCGGTTGGATCTGCCGGACAGCGGCCGACTGCAGCCCGCCGGGCAACGCCTGCAACAACAGCCGCGCGCCGGTCTGGACGTTCGCGGCCAGCCCGACCGCGAACGCCGCGCCCCACGCCGCCAGCCGCCGGCTGTAGCCGGCGGCGGCCGCGACGGCGCCCGCGAGGTCGAACGCCGCGGTGACGTACGTCGCGAAGAACGTCGCCAGCGCGAGGTTGTACGCCACCCGTCGTGGGGTTCCGGTCAGCCGTGCCAACAGATCGCTCAACAGGTGGCCGCCGTAGTAGTAGCTCACCGGCTCACCCGCGAACCACATGTCCTCCGGCGGGAGGGTCCCCGCTCGTCCGAGTGACTGTAGCAAGCCGTAGTCGAGAAACTTCTCGCCGCCACGCGGCAACACTGCCGGGTCGACGGCCCGCACGGCCACGAGGAAACCGAACGCCAACAGGAACACCCCGGCCGTCTCGACGACCGCACGCTGTCGCACCCGGTCGCGGTCGACCCGTACTCCGGCGGCCACTGCCCGCGCCACCGCCCGTGGCGTCGGGCGTCCCGCCGGCAGCGACGCCCGAACCGCCGCGCGGTCGAGACCGACGGTGACCGCGACTCCGACCACGACGGCGAACCCGGCGACTACCGTCGGCGTGCCGTACGCCACCCGCCCGACCCAGAACGCCGTCACGCCGAGGGTCAACAACCCGAACGGCAGCGCGAACCCGACGCCGGCCGTCGGCCACCGCCCGAACAACCGGGCGGTCACCGGCGCGGCCACCGCCGCCACCGCCACGAGCCCCAACAGCCAGACGACCACCAACCCGTACTCCATCGAGAAAAGCGGGTCACGGCGACGGGAAATCTCTTACGACCGACCTTTTTCACTCCTTGGGGTGGGCGCCTGCGGCGCCCACCCAAGGAAAAAACCTCGATGAAAAAGCGCTCGCGAGCGGCAGAGCCGCTCGCTCGCGTCTGCTGTCGCAGTGCTGTTCCGGACTGCACCGCAACCACACCCTTCTCAGCCGACGTACTCGCTACGCTCGCTCGTCTACCGTCGGGGTAAACTCGTGTCTGTTCTGGCGCACTCTTCTGGGCTTTCCCTGCCGTGGTCACTCCACGACGTGTTCCGTGTCGTACGAGCCGAGGACGCGCACCCACCCTTCCTCGGCGACCATCCCGCGCAGTGTGTCGAGTGCCTCG
>JAHENP010000331.1 GCA_018609965.1 Haloferacaceae archaeon | reverse complement strand
TGATCCGTGTCGAGGACGCGACAGAGGCGTTGGGTTACTGGCTCCGCACCTTCGAGTACGAACACACCGGGCGGTGGGAGGCAGACACGTTCGCGAACTACTTCATGGAGCCGGCAGACGCCGCCGATGAGGCGATGGCCGTCGAGTTGACGTACAACTACGACGGGCGGAGCTACGAGATGGGTGACGCGTGGGGCCACCTCGCCGTCCGCGCCGACGACCTCGAAGCCGACTGGGCGACCGTGGTCGACCGCGAGAGCGAGGACTACCGTGACCCCGAGTCCTGCGGGTTCAGCTACGCGTTCACGAAAGACCAGGACGGCCACGAGATCGAACTGATCGAAGCGTAGCCGACGGCTCTCCGAGCGGTGCGGCGGTGTCGCGTCTCACTCCACGAGACCGGGCTCTGTGTCGTCACGGTAGGTCGCGAACAGTCCTGCGACGGAGTCGGCGGTCGAGGCCGGGTACACCGCCCCAGTCCGTCCGTCGCGCTCGTCGAGAACGACGAAGTACCGCTCGCCGTCGACGACCCCACGGTAGGCCGTCACCGACCGCGACTCCGGGCCGATCAGTCTGTGCGCCCACCACTCGACGCCCGTCACCCGACCGTCGACCGCTGCCGCCAGTGCTGTCTCGGCCGTGTCCTCTGAGTGGCCGTCTCCGTGCAGTTCGTCTGCCATGTCAACTCGTAGCACACCTAGCCGGATAAGTGACACCTTCTCGGGAACTGGTCTCACCGCAACGTTGAAACGGTCACACACCCGAAGGCACCGTAATGGCTTTTGAGGACCTCCTCGAGGATCCCGTGATCCAGAAGTACCTCCACGAACTGGTCGGTCCGACGGGGATGCCCGTCGCGGCGGCACCGCCGGACGGCGAGGTGACAGACGAGGAGTTGGCAGAGGAGTTGGGGTTGGAACTCAACGACGTACGGCGCGCGTTGTTCATCCTCTACGAGAACGACCTGGCGTCGTACCGTCGGGTGCGCGACGAGGACTCCGGGTGGCTCACGTACCTTTGGACGTTCGAGTACGAGAACATCCCGGAGAATCTCCAGGAGGAGCTCCACCGGTTGTTGGAGGGGCTCGAAGAACGCCGCGACTACGAACACGACCACCAGTTCTACCTCTGTGAGGTGGACTCCATCCGCTTCGAGTTCGAGGAGGCGATGGAGTTCGGCTTCGAGTGTCCGGAGTGTGGCTCCCCGTTGGAGTCGATGGAGAACTCCCGGCTGTTGGACTCGATGGAACGCCGGATCGAGGAACTACGCGAGGAACTCGGCGTCGGCCGCGACCGAGAGCGGGCCGAGGCCTGAGATGGTCGTTCTCGCGACCAAGTGTTACGTCGCCGGCGAGGCCCGGGACCGGGCGCTCGACGGGATGGGGTCGTTGCTCGCGGACGCGCTGGGCGAACTCGCGGTCGACTACGAGGCGGGGGTGCGGCGCGACGAGTTCGTCGCCGTCACCGTCGAGGGTGACGACGCGCCGGCCGCACGGAGCCTCCTCGCGGAGCAGTGGGGGACCGTCACCGACCACTTCGACGACGGCGAGACGTACACCGGCACGTTGGAGTCGTGGGACGACGACGGGTTCGTCCTCGACGCCGGCAGAGAGATCGAAATCGACACCGACGGGCTCGGACTGGGCGTGGGGAGTGCCACACAGATCCGCGACCGATTCGGACTCGTCCAACACACGCCGTTGTCGTTCGTCTACGACGCGGACGGCGACCACGAACTCGCGGAGTCGACCCGCGACCGGCTGTACGACTGGCAGCGCGGTGACGGCCGAGTCAACGTCAACAACGCCACCCGGGCGGAGGTGCGTGCCGCGGTCAACCGGGCGGGTCACGGTCGGGACATCGTCACCGTCGAACGGCAGGGGTTGCTCGAACAGAGCGTGCGCTGCCGGGCCGGCACCGACCCGCCGGGGTTGCTCGCGGCCATCGGCGGGCGGCTCCCCGCCGAACTGAAGTGTGTCGTCCCCTAACCACCCGTGTTCGGTTGCGCCATGCTCGGAACACGACGGACCCGTGGGTTGCTCGCGCTCGTTTTACTGGTGACACTCTCCGGCTGTACGGGGGTGTTCGGCGGCGTCTCCGAGACCGATCTCGATGAGACCCCACCCGAAGGTGACTACGAGTGGGACGCGGACGCGGACGTCCACGTCACCATCCACGAGAACACCACCTTCGAGGGCGTCTACGACGCCGAAGGCGAGGAGCTAGAGCTGTACCGTCGTGACGGGTTCGGCGGCCGCAACCCGTTGTCTGTCAGCGCCGTTCGCTACCAGTACCCCAACGGCACCGTGATCAACGGGACCACGCTCGCCCAGCGTGGGGCCGTCGACGAGTCGCGCGAGGCGGTGACGATCGAGTTCCCCGAGGGTGACGTGGACGGTGACGAGGTCGCCTTCACCGCCGGTAGCTCGGCAAAACGGTTCGCGCTCCCGACGTTCGTCGAGGGTGACTACGAGATCCTGCTCCCGCCGGGTCGGCGCGCCTCGCTTCCGATCTTCGGGCGCGTCTCGCCGGCGGCCGACCGGCTGTCGGAGCCGGACGCGGACGACCGCGTCCACGCCACGGTGAGTGAGGTGACCAGTGACAGTGTCGTCGCCCAGTTCTACATGCCGCGTGATCTGCGAATCCTCGCGGTCGTGTTGTCGGTCGCCGGGGTCGTCACCGCCGGCGGTGTCGCCTACTACCTCCGGAAGATCCGCAATCTCCGTGCGCGCCGCGAGGAGATGGGGCTCGATGTGGACACCGACGACGACGACTTCGGCCGCGACCCGCCGCCCGGGATGTAGCCGCCGGGAGGTTCAGCATTTTCGAGGTGGAGCCCCCGACCTCAAGGAGCGAACGGAGTGAGCGAGTAGGTCGGGGAGGAAACCGACATGGGACGACACAACCGCCACACCGCGACCGACCGACTCCCAAGTGTTTGACCTCCTCCCACCGCTAAAGGGGTGGGATTCCCACGGCACTGCACCGCTGAGTTGGGATATTGTGGTTTGCAGCCTGGTCGACATGACCAGACTCCTGGCAGAGCCAAACTACCGTTACTCCTATCCTATACTGGGAGTCAGAGTTACTTTCTGTCCGGAACCCATTGCAAGTGGTTCGAAGGGGTTCTTCGAACGTAGCCTGG
>JAHENP010000330.1 GCA_018609965.1 Haloferacaceae archaeon | reverse complement strand
GCTCGGTGACGCGTTCGCACTCGCAACTGCACAGACAGTCGACGGCACGTTACTCGTCGGCGCGGACGACGACTACGACGGCGTCACCGACGTTCCGGTGCGGAAGTTTCGGCACGATCCGGTGTGACCTCGGTGTGGAACGTCAGTGTCTCTGATCTGTTCACCGATCTATTCATACAGACACACACAAATTTCGACGAAACCGGTTTATTCTTCCGAGAGAGTCCGCTAACAGTTGAGGAAGACACTGGGCTCGAACAGACGCAGAACACAGCGTTCGACAGGTACGTCGTGAGCCACACCGGGTTCGATTTGTGGGAGTCGATGTTGTCTGCGGGTGTGCGACAGTGGGTCCTCCGACAGGACAGAGACTGAACCTCCGGGGTCGACAGGCTACGGCTTCTCTGTCGAACTGTCGTCCACCTCCGACCGTGCATCGGTCGTTATCCCTTCGTCCGTCTCGTCGGATGTGTCGTCTCCGGATGTACCGGATTTGTCCAACAGCGTACCGACACTCTCTGCATCAATACTCACCGTGACATCGTTGTTGTCGCCTGAAACCACCATCTGGTTCTGCTCATCTACATCGTTGTTGTCACCCGACACTATCGTTTGGTCCTCCGTGTCGTTGTCACGCGGTTTGCGGTAGTTCGAAACAGCCAGCACGAACGACCCGAACGTCGCAACGCCGAGCGAAACGTCCCAGCCGGTGCCAACAGTGCCACTCACGTCCCCCAGCGGCGGGTGAACGACGACCACCGGGACGGCGACAAGACGCGCAGCGAGCAACAGTCCGACTGCAACGACCCCGGTTGTCAGTAAAGCGAGCGGCGACACTCGCCTAACCAGTGCCCACCGAGAGCGATTCATCGGGATAGTCTGCCCTCTAGAGCCAGTTCAGTTCCCGTCAGACACACCGGACACATCGTGTAGCTACGCCAGACAGTGGCGACCCACTGCGCTCACTCCTCCGAGTCGGCCCACGGCCGCGCCGCCGACTCGCCGAACAACTCCCGCATCAGCGTGACGATGGTCTCGGGGGGGAACTGCCCGCTCTCGGTGACGATCGCGTCGACGTACCGCGGCGGCGTCACGTCGAAGGCCGGGTTCTCCACCGCGACCCCGCCGATCTCGGCGCGCGTCTCGTCGTCGACCACCTCCGTCTCGGCGCGCATCTCGATCTCGACGGTCTGGCCGGTGAGCGTCTCCGGGTGGAGCTTGATCGTCTGGGCGGCGACGACGATCGGCACCCCGCGTTCGCGGGCGTTGACCGCCAGCCCAGAGGTGCCGATCTTGTTGACGACGGAGCCGTCGGCGGCGATGGAGTCGGCGCCGACGAGCACGTGGTCCACCTCGTCGAGATACCGTCGGGCGGCGGAGTCGACGATCAGCGTCACGTCCACCCCCGCCGCGCGGAGTTGTTCGGCGGTAATGTGCCCCTGGTTGCGCGGCCGGGTCTCCTTGACGACCGCCGACAGCTCCTTCCCCTGCTCGACGGCGGCCTCGACACACGCCAGCGCGTCCGTCGAGTGGCAGTGGGTCATCACCGTGTCGCCGTCGCGGAGTCGGTTCGCGCCGATCTCACCCAGATCAGTCTGTGCGCGGTCGAGTCGGGTCTGGAACGCCTCGGCGGCCTCGACCACGGACGCACGCAGTTCCGCCACGCTGTCGCCGTCCATCCGGTCTAACACGTACCGGAGCGCGTTCGGCAACGACACCGCGGTCGGGCGAGTGTCGTACAGCCGCCGGCCGGCGCGGCGGTGTTCACGACGGAACCCCGCCGGGTCGGCGGCGTCAGACGCCCGCGCCTGTGTCGCTAACGCCTCGGCGGCGGCGCCCGCGATGGTCGCCGCGCCGCGGATCTCCATCGACGCGATCCGCTCGGCCGTCGCCTCCAACTCTGGGTGAAACGCCTCGCTCACACCCGTCCGTGGCGAGCCGGTGGGTTAGCTCCTGTGGCTCCGTGGGCGACGAGCGAGAACACCGAGTGAGCGACGAGCGGGAACACCGAACGGACGACAAGAACAACACGGTGTGAGACTCGCCACAGGAGCTATCTGCCCCCGGCACCGACCCGGGCGTATGTCCGACAGTGTTCCCGCGACAGACAGATCGGTGCCGTTGGGTGTGGTGTTGCTCGCCGCGGCCGGCATCGTCACCGGTGTCCTCCAGTTGCTCGGTGGCCTCGGCTCGTTCGTCTCCGGCCCGCTCGGCTTTCTCGGCGGGTCGGTCGGCGTGGCGTTCGCGGTCGGCCAGATCGTCACGCTGGTGTCGTTGCTCCGGCTCCGTCGGTGGGCGCTGACTGTCACCCTCCTCGTGGTCGGGCTCGGCGCGGTCGCGTCGCTCCTCTCGGGCCAGTTGCTCCTGTTGTTGGTCCAAGGTGTCGTCGCCGGCTACCTGTTGTCGGTGGCCGACCGGTTCGACTGACGGAACCACTGATGACCCGGCTCAGTCGGCCGTCGGCGCCGGCGCGGCCACGTCGATCTCGCCGGCGTCGAGTTGTGTCTCGACGTTCCGGGCGGCCTCGACGAGGTTCTCCATCTTCCCGTACGCGATTTCCCGCGGGAGCAGCTTCAGCCCACAGTCCGGGGAGACGGTGAGCTTC
Organism: Haloferacaceae archaeon; assembly: GCA_018609965.1. GTDB lineage: Archaea > Halobacteriota > Halobacteria > Halobacteriales > Haloferacaceae > JAHENP01. Next base: position 1,804 of record JAHENP010000330.1, on the reverse strand, counting down.
TCCGGTGGGACGATCTCGAACCCCTGCCGGATGTTGTCCTCGATCTCGGCGACCGGCTCCACCTCGGCGGTGTGGGCGTCGACCACGCCGAGCGCTAGATCCGGCGCGAAGTTCCCGTCCGCGAACACGTCGAGCTGTTCGTAGTCACCGTTACACAGCTCCACGTCGAACTCGTCGATGGGGAACCCGTTGATCTCCGGGTAGATCCGGGAGTAGTCGCCGTAACAGACGTGAAGGCCGATCCGGATCTCCTCGGGGACGCCCGCGACGATCCGTTCCAGCGCCTCCCCGACGATGGCGTGGTCGTCGACGTGTTGTGCGAGCGCGGGCTCGTCGATCTGGACGTACCGCGCGCCGGCCTCGACCAGTCGCTCGATCTCGTGGTTGACCAGATCGGCGAGTTCGTACGTCAACTCGGCGGTGTCGTCGTACTGCTCGTCGAACGCCCACCGGGCGAGCGTGTACGGCCCCGTGATCGGCACTTTCACCGGCCGTTCGGCCACCTCGTCGACGAACTCGAACTCCTCCACGAGCCACGGCTCGGCGTACTCGACCTCGTCGACGACGGAGGGTTTGCGGAAGGTGTTGTGCCCCCACACCTTCACCGGCCCGTTGAACTCGTAGCCGTCGATCCGTTCGGCGAAGTACTCAACCATCTCGTTGCGCCGCACCTCGCCGTCGACGACCACGTCGAGCCCGGTACGTTCGTGCTCGCGGGTGATCAGCCGCGCGGCGTCGTCCGTCGTCTCCTGCCAGTCGTCGGCGTCGAACCGTGCCTCGTCGTCTTCGAACCGTTCGCGGGCACGGTTCAGCCACGTCGGCTTCTTGTAGGAGCCGACGACGGTCGTCGGGAGGAAGTGGTCGTTCGGGTGGTCCTCGGGGCGGAACTGCTCGCGGTTCTGTGGGTTGCGGCTCATGCTGTCACCTCCGTCTCCAGTCGCTCGCGGGCGAGTGTCGCACCCTCGGCGAGCGCGGCCAGCTTCTCCCGGTGGCGGTTCACCGGCAGGTAGAACGTCTCCGTGTTCTGTGTGGCGTACACGGTCCCGAAGTCGGCCTGCGGCGTCTGGTCGTCGACCCACGCGATGCGGTCGGCGACCGTCTCCGGGTCCTCGACGAGCGTGTTCTGGCCGTCGACCAGCCCCAACGCCACGTCGTCTGTCGTGCCGTACTCGTTGATGCAGTAACGGTTCTGTTCGCGGTCACCGGCGACGAAGTCGAAGCCGACGGCGTCGATTGCGGCGTCCATCAGGTGGGCGTACGGCTTCTCCTCGAAGGCGCCCCAGTAGGTGTTGACCACCACGTCCGCGTCCGTCGCCGTCGCGACCGTGTCGATGGCGGCACTCGCACGCTCGTCGAGTCCGTCTTCGGGCGGGTTGACGACGTAGCTGGGCTCGTTTAAGAACAGGGTGCCGTGGGCCGGGAACGACTCGACCTCGGCGGCCAACAGCTCGGCGACGGCCGCCAGCAGCTCCGCCTCGTCGTCGTAGTGCTCGTCGGTCGCCAGATCCGCCAGCGTGTACGGCCCCGGCAGGACCGACTGGAGACTGCTCGCGGTGTCGCCGTCGAACGCGACCGACGCCCCGCTCTCGGTCTCGAAGTCGTCCTCGCGGTCGAGCAGTTCTGTCGCGGCGGTCAGCTCTGCACCGACATCACCGGACGGCTGGATCTCTCCGACGATCCGCGGATCGCGATAGAAGTTGTTGTTGTCGTAGTAGCGGACGATCCCGCCGGTCTCGACGCCGTCGGCCAGCGTCAGCGGGTGGGCCAACATGTCGTCCCACCGCAACTGTCCCTCGACGGTTCG
>JAHENP010000329.1 GCA_018609965.1 Haloferacaceae archaeon | reverse complement strand
GGACGCGGAGGCACTGATCGGGGCGGACACGACCGTTGGCAGTGAGAAAACGGGCGGCGACTGGGTCGAGATCGCCGGTTTCGCCGACCGCGGCGACTACGATCTCTCGAAACACGCCGCCCACTCGGACGAGCGGTACACAGTGTTCCGGGAGTACGACGAGCCGAAGACGGTCGAACGGGCGGGTGTCGACCCGGACATGTCCGTGCTCGGCCCGGCGTTCGGCGGTGATGCCGGCGACGTGAAGGCAGCACTAGAGACGCTCGCGGAGCGTGATCCGGACGCGTTCGACAGCGAGACGGTGACAGTGACGGTCGACGGCACCGAACACACCGTCGACACGGAGACGGCGAACTTCGCGGTCGAGACCGTGACCGAACAAGGGGAACACGTCACCCCACACGTGATCGAACCCTCCTTCGGGATCGGTCGGACGGTGTTGGCGGTTGTCGATCACGCCTACCGGGAAGACGAAGTGAGTGGGGAGACCCGCAGCTACCTCGCGCTCGACCCCGAGATCGCGCCGACCACGGCGGCGGTGTTCCCGCTCGTCTCCAACGACGACCGGCTCGTCGAGTTGGCTGGGTCGGTCGCGGCGGACCTCCGGAGCCACGGGCTGGCGGCCGCCGAGGACGACTCCGGCTCGATTGGGCGGCGCTACCGCCGGCAAGACGAGATCGGGACGCCGTTCTGCGTGACGGTCGACCGCGACGGGATCGAGGGTGACGGCGAGAGCGTTACCGTCCGGGAACGGGACACGGCCGCACAGGTGCGGGTGCCCGCGGGCGAGGTGGCCGCCGAGATCGCCGCGCTGACCGACCCGGACGCCGAGCGGACGTTCGCCGCCCTCCGAGACGACTACGCGGTCGTCGCCTCCGACACCGAGCCGTGAGCGAACTGCGCCGCCGCGGGATTCACGTCTCCGGGACGGCGTTTCCCGCCGCGTACGTCGCCGACCTGGTGACGTACGCCCAGCTACAGCTGTTGCTCGCGGGGTTGCTCGGGGGGGTCACACTGTTGGAGTTCGTCCGGTTGGTCGTCGGCTACCAACACCCGATCTACGACGAACTCACCCGGGAGTACGAGGCGGACAACGTCGCGGGGTACGCGTTGTTCTTCGTCGGCGCGACGGCCGCAGTCACCCTGTTCCCGGCGTGGATCGGCGTGCCGGCGGTGTTGATGCTGTCGGTCGGTGACCCCATCTCCGGGGTGTTGGGATCGGCAGAGGCGACCACCGCCAAGGAGACGGCCGTGCTCGTGGTGATGTTTCTCGTCTGTTTCGCGGTGGCGCTCCCGTTTGCCGTCGGGGCGGTCGGACGGCTCCCGGGTGTCGCGGTCGCGGCCGCCGGCGCGGCCGGCGCGGCGTTCGCAGACGGGATCAAACCAGTCGTCGCGGGGTACGTGATCGACGACAACCTGTCGATCCCACCGACTGCGGCCGCAGGAATGTGGCTGTTGGCCCAGGTAGCGTGACACCCGAAACCGGTAAACTGGTGGCACGCAAACAGAGGGTATGAGCGAGTCGGTCGTCGCTGACTTCCCCGGCTGGTTCTACAGCCACCAGGTCGCCGGGGAGCCGCCCAAGGGACGGATCGTCTTGGGTAAGTCGCAGTTGGTCGTCGCCTCAGACGACGTTCGAGAGAACATCCCTACCGCCGAGATCTTCGACGTGAAGATCGGTGACGTGCCGAACGAACTCCGCACGTACTTCAACGACACCGTCACCGTCGCCTACCGCGACGGGGACGCCAGACGGGTGGTCGCAATCGAGGGTGAGGACAAACACATCGAGCGGTTCTCGACGGTGTTGTTCAAGGTGTTGTTGAACGGGACGCCGACGTTGGTTCGTCACCCGGCCCGGAAAGGTGGCCGGGTGACCGACACCGACCCGGTCAAGTCGAAGCTGTCGGTCAAGTGGGAGGAGATCGGGTTCAGGACCGCCGACAGCGGGATCAGTATCCACCTCGACGACGTGATCGGCGTCGACCGGTCGGAACGCGACCTGGGGTACGGTCGCCACCCGGTGGTCAACTTCCGACACCTCGCGGACAACGAGTCGGTGATGACGGAGGCGAGTATCGAGTCGTCCCGCAAGACGAGTCTGTTGGGACGGTACGTCCGGATGCGGTACTCCGACGTGGCAGACGAGCTGGCGGAGACGACGATCACAGACGAAGAAGAGGAGATTCTCGTCGCCCTCTACACCGCGCCGGAGGTGTCGTTGTCGCAGGTCGTCGAGTTCAACCCCCAGCGGCTGACGATGGTGTTGCGCGGGCTCCGCGAGAAGGGGCTGATCGCCGACACGGACGAGGAGACCACGCTGACGATGAAAGGGAAGGTCGTCGCCGGCAACCGGATCGAACAGGTCAACGACTGACTGCCGGCTGTCGCTCGGAGTGTGACCGCCCGGCGGCGTTTCCCCAGACACTTTAGCCTGGCCGGCGTCCAAGGGCACGTGACAGACCACCGTGTCCTGTTGCTCGGGCCGCCGGGTGCAGGCAAGGGCACACAGGGGGACCGACTCGCAGACCGGTACGATCTGGACGTGATCACGACCGGCGACGCGCTCCGAAACAACAAACAGATGGACATCTCCGATCTGGGGTTGGAGTACGACACCCCCGGCGAGTACATGGATGCCGGCGCGCTCGTCCCGGACGCGGTCGTCAACGAGATCGTCGTCGCGGCGTTGGCCGACGCCGACGGGTTCGTTCTCGACGGCTACCCGCGGAATCTCGACCAGGCGGAGTATCTCTCTGACCAGACCGCACTCGATCACGTCGTGTTGTTGGACGTGCCCGAGTCCGTCCTCGTCGAACGGCTCACCGGCCGGCGAGTGTGTGACGACTGTGGCGCCACTTACCACGTCGACTTCGACCCGCCCGCCGAGGACGGCGTCTGTGACGACTGTGGCGGCGAGATCGTCCAACGCGAGGACGACACCGAGGAGACCGTCCGCGACCGGCTCCAGGTGTACGCCGACGAGACGGAGCCGGTTGTCGAACACTACCGCGAAACGGGCGCCCTCACCGCCGTCTCCGGTGAGGGCTCTCCCGACGAGGTGTTCGACCGGCTCGTCGAACTGATCGACGGCTGAGACGCCGGCCACCGCGTGGGGCCGGTGTCGGCGCGTCTCGTGACACCGTTCTGACGTGAACGTCTCGACGATCTGATCGCGGCGCTCTCAGACACTGACTCGCGGCACTCCCGACGCTCTGGTCGCGGCACTCCTGACCGATCTGTCTACACTACTCTCCGTCCGTCTGCCGGCTCCCGTCGGCTGTCGTCTGTTCGGCCTCGCTGTCGTTCGTGCCGCTCTCTAAGTCGGTTTCGAAGCCGAGGTCGGCGGGGTCGTCGCGTTCCACGTCCGGCAACAACTCCGCGGGATGTGTGGCACTCGTGTTGTCGTCTGGCGACTCGTCGGTGTCGCTTGGTTCGTCTCCGTTGTCGACTGGGTCGTTGTCCTCACTCGCGTCGCCACCACCGACCTCGTCTCCGCTGTCGCCCGCATCGTCGTCCGTCTCCCCCGTGCCGTGGTCGCCGTCTCTCCGCTCGTTTTCGTCTCCGCCCACAGCCGGTTGCGTGTCACCAGTCGCCTCAGTGTCACCAGTTGCCTTGGTGTCGTCGGTCGCCTCACTGTCATCAGCCGCCTCGGTGTCGTCGGTCGTCTCGGTGTCGTCGGTCGTCTCGGTGTCGTCGGTCGCCTCGGTGTCGTCGGTCGTCTCGGCGTCACCGATGGCAGCCTCTGCGGCGGCGGCGAGCCGCTCACGCACCTCCGGCCGTTCGACTGACCCGGAGTCCGTCCGGGGGAGTTCGTCGGTGAACCGAATCGTCCGCGGAATCTTGAAGCCGGCGAGTCGTTCACGCGCGAACGTCTCCAGATCTGCGGGGGTTGTCGTCGACTCCGACCGGACGATCAGGGCGGCGCCCCGCTCACCCCACTCCGCGTCGTGGACACCTACGACGGCGG
>JAHENP010000328.1 GCA_018609965.1 Haloferacaceae archaeon | reverse complement strand
TCCCCGTTCTTCGTGGGCTGGAGACGGACCACGTCCGCGAGTCGGTCACGTTCCTCGTCGGTGAGGCTCACGAGCGTGCCGTTCGCTGGGGTACAGTTGTGTGTTGTGGTCTGCTCACGACTCGGGGCGCATCTGGGTTGCTGGACGACACGGCGGCTGGCGCGTGCAGCGCCGCCCTCGTGGCGGCGCAAACGGCGCGCGAGGGACGAGTGAGCGGCGCGAGTGAAACGAGCGGCGTGAACGAGGAGGCTGGGGAGGTCCGAGGCTGCGGTCCTTTCGAGGTGCAAGCACACTGCGCGGTGTTGTTTGCGGTCGCTGTCGCGGTCGTACCACAGGGTACAGTCAGATGCGACGCACGACCACCGAAGCAATCAAATCCGTGTCTGCACCAGTACCCACCAACTGAATGACCCGCGTCACAGAACTCTCCGTCCGCGACTTCAAAGCCGTCGAGGAGGCCGAGGTGCAGCCCGGCGGCGTGAACCTGGTCGTCGGACGGAACAACGTGGGAAAGACCTCGCTGTTGGAGGCGTTGCACCTAGCGCTCGATCCGAGTTCGATCTCGCGGTTCGACGGGAATCTGGACAAAATTGTGCGGGAGGGAGCCGAAGAGGCGACAGTTGACGTTACCGTGGACGGGGACGACGATGTCGATGATCGACTGTTGGCCATCGAGCGCCAAGATAGAGATCATGCCTATTCGAGATTTATATCTGATATCATAGATGGGATATGGGAAATTGCCAAAGAAATCGAAGAGCGAGGACTGGGAATTAACATAAAACAAGGCGAACTAGAACCCGAAGATATTAGACACAGAGTTGAATTTGTAGACACAAGAAGGCAAACCTCAGTTGTAGACGGAACACGGTATATATCAGAACAGTACTCTAATTTAGTAGATAACAAGACAGCAGAAGTAGTTAGGAATACCATGAGTGGATCGACAAATAAGACACAAAGTGAGATGAGTAGAGTCGTCGGATTTGTGCCTTCCTGGGGCGGGAGAGGAGTTACAGGAGGTAAGGGATATCAAGGGCACAATTTTGATACCCTGACCACCACCCGCTTCGTCTCAGACCCAGGAATCACAGACGACACCCCGGACCCGAGCGCGGACGGCGCCGCCATCCGTCGCAGTCGGATCGAGGATTTCCTGATCGACAACGCGATCGTCGACGGACTGGTCGACTTCTCGTTCGACAGACTCGTCTTCGAGGACGGCGACGAACGCGAGGAAATCCCGTACGACTTCATGGGGTCGGGGTTCAAGACGCTCGTCGGCATCCTCTGGGAGCTGTACGACCAGGACGCAGACACAGAGGTGTTGATCATCGAGGAGCCGGCGGTCCACATGCACCCCGGCTACGTGAACGAGTTCACCCAGCAGTTGCTCCAGGTCGCACGCCAGGAGGAGGTACAGCTGTTCGTCACCACCCACCGCGAGGATCTGATCGAGTCGTTCTTCGCGCTGCCCACCGAGCGGGCCCACGATGACTACCTCCGCGAGGAGTTTCAGGTGATCCAGTTGACCGAGCTACTGACCAAGCAACTCGACTACGAGCAGGCGGAGACGGAGTTGGACGAGCTGAACACGGACCTGCGGGGGATCTGATGTCGTCAGTGATCGTCATGACGGAGGGTCGCCACGATGTGGAGTTTCTGAAGCTACTCCACCGTACTGGCACCGACCGCCGAAAGTACGACACGTTCATCTCGCGCGAGACCAACGATACGCAGGAGACACGAATCCAGCAACACCGCGTTGACGACGATATTCGATGGCTGTACAAAGCGGAGGGCGGTCGGTCGAAGTTGATCAAGAAGTTTCGGTCGAACGTGCTCCAGTTCGGCAATGACAATCTCACGCTGATCGTTATGATCGATCTCGACCACGAGGGTTACGACAGCTTCGAGTCCGAACTCAACGAGAAGCTCAACGAGTACTTCGGCGGGCAGATCCGTGTCGACAGCAGAGACTCCGAATCGAACGCTCACCTCCAGATTCACGACTGTGTCGTTCGCAAGGGGAACAAACCTGCCTACCAGTTCGACCTCGTCGCGTTCCACGACGATCTTGAAGCGGTGACTGGAATCGATGAGGACGACGAGGAGGGTGGCGACGACAATGGCGGAGACAACAGCGACAACGGAGAAGAGGACGGCTGGAATCGGGCGAAACACCGTCGGAAGATCCGGTACTACCTCACGCACTGCCCAGACGTGTGTGCTGACGTACGCGAGACCGTTCTCTAACCACTACTCCGATACGCACAATCATATATACGCACGACCAGAAGCCGAGGACGTGCCAGCCACAGACACCGTCAGACTCGACATCGAGAGCGGCGTCGCGGCGATCACCGTCGACCGTCCGGAGCGACTCAACGCGCTGAACGCCGACGTACTGGAGGGTCTCCGAGAAGCGATCCACGAGGCCGAGACCGCAGACGCACGCGCGGTCGTGCTCCGTGGGGCCGGCGAGGACGCGTTCGTCGCCGGCGCGGATATCTCCTACATGCAGGACCTGTCGACACCGGAGGCGCAGGCGTACGCCGAACTCGGCCACGACGTTGCACGCGACCTGGAGACGTTCCCCGCGCCGGTGATCGCGGCCATCGACGGCTACGCCTTCGGCGGCGGGAGCGAGCTCGCCTTGGCGTGTGATCTCCGCGTCGCGAGCACGGACGCGGTGATCGGCCAGACGGAGATCGACCTGGGGATCGTCCCCGGCTGGGGCGGGACCCAACGGCTCCCGCGGCTGGTCGGCGACGAGACCGCACGGCGGATGATCTTTCTCGGCCAACGGCTCGACGCCGAGACGGCCGAGTCCGCGGGGTTGTTCGGCGAAGTGACCGCGCCGGACGACTTCGACGAGCGTGTGGCCGAACTGGTAGAGCGACTGGCCACACAGCCGCAGTTCGCGATGGCCGCCGCGAAGGAAGCGATCAACCAGTCACACGAGGAGCCGTTGGCGTCCGGGCTGGAGACGGAACAACGGCTCTGGAGCGGGCTGTTCGGCACACACGACCAACGCGAAGGAATGAGTGCGTTCCTGCAGGACCGCGATCCGGAGTTCGAGTAGCCGTCGCCGCGCTCCTCACTCCTCGTGTTCGACGTTGTCGAAGACGGTCTCCAGCCGCGGCCGTTCGTCACCCGCCAACGCCTGCGGGTACGCCCCGGCGACGATGACGAAGTCGCCTTCGTGTTGCACCTTCGTGACGAGAATCCGCAGTTCGACTTCGGTACCCTGAACAGTCGTCGTGCCGGCGAAGACGCCGACCGTCGTCTCCGCCCCGAGGATCGTCGTCGTGCGGTTCTCGACGAACGCCACGTCCTCGATGCCACCGTCGATCTGCCCCCCGACGCGGCTCTGTGCGCGGTCGACCAGTTGCTTGTTCGACTGGTCGGCGACGGGGTTGAACTCCTGGCCGACGAAGGAGATCGACGGCGTGGTGAACACCGCGGCGCCGGCGAGCGTCCGGCTCTGTCCGGCCACCTCGACCTCGCGTGCGTACGCCGACGCGTAGTTGACGACCGTCACGTCACGCTCAGAGCCGCCGGCGTTCACTGTCCGGTTGACCGTCAGCGACTCTGCCTCCTCTGTGGGCCCGTAGCCGGCCTCCGAGAGCGCGTCGTCGGTGACGGTCCCAGGCGTCGACTCGAATCGGAACTCCTCCTGTGTCGCCGCACACCCACTCAACAAGAGTACCAGTGCCACCCCGACTGTAACTGCCACTCTGCGCGTCACCATGCGTCGATTTCCACGGGCCAGCGATTAAAGTGTACCCCCGACTCTGGGCCAGTCGAACCCCACGCCGGCCCGCGACACGTCACTCCAGTGAAAGGTGAGGCCGGCCGCGGAGGGGACTGACACCCCCGTCAGCGACAGCCGGTCGCCGCTGATCCATCCGTGGTCACTCTCCGGGCGTCGGTTCCCCACCGGGCGGACGGTCGGGGTCGCCCGCCTCGGGTTCTGACACCTGTGTCTGGACGAGCAGTAACGCGACGAACCCCAGCCCCGCGACGAACGCGAACGGGACGACGTAGCCGAACCCCTCCAACAACCCCGAGACGAGCGGGCCGATGGCGGTGCCGAGCCCGAAGCCGGTCGTCAGGATCGACAGCGTCGACCCCGAACGCCCCTCACCGGCGAGATCACCCGCCAGTGCGAGCGAGATTGGGAAGACGAGCGCGACCGCGATTCCTTGGATCAGCCGGGCGACGATCATCCCCAGGGAGGTGGTGACGAACCCCTGGACAAGCGTCGACGGGATCAACAGTATCAGGCCGGCGATGACGAACGGTCGCCGACCGTACCGGTCTGACGCCTGACCGATGGGGATCTGGAAAACGACGTTCGCGAGCACCGCCGCGCCGAACTGCGTCCCGAACAGAAACGCCCCCTGGTCGAGTCGGTTGTTGATCGGCGCCTCCAACGTCGCGAACAACGCGATCCCCATCGCGACGACGACGGTCGCGACACCGAGCGTAAAGACCGGATCGAGCAGTGTGTCGTCGCCGCGAACCGCAATCGAGATGTCGTCGCCCGCGGCCGCGGCCGTCTCCTCGGGGTCGTCGACCAACACCACCACGAGCAGGAACCCCAGGGCGGCGCTCACCACCGCGACGGCGAAGGCCGCGTCGAAGCCGTAGATCTGTTGGATCGCGCCGGCGACCAACGGACCGAATCCGAAGCCGATCAGCCGGAACGTGTTGTAGACGCCGAAGTTCCCCCCGCGGGTGCCGGCGTCGCCCAGCTCGTTGACCAACGCCACCGTCGCGGGGATCGTCAGTGCGCCGCCGACACCCTGGAGCGCGCGGAGCGCGACGAGCGCGCCGTAGCTGTCGACGAACGGGTAGCCCGCAGAGCCCGCGCCCAGTAAGACGAGGCCGACGAGGATGAACACCTTCCGGCGACCAACGTTGTCGGAGAGCCGGCCGGTGAACGGTTGGAGCCCGCTGTTTACGAAGCCGAACACCGACAAGACGACGCCGACGAGCAACGTCGTCGATAGAGACAGCCCCGCGACGGCCGCGCCGGACTCGCCGACGATGCTGGCGACGTAGGCGGGGAGGATGACGATCAGAAACGAGTTGCCCAGCGCGTCCGCCATCCGGGCGAACGCCAGCGCGAACACCCGCCTGTCCGTGTCGAGCACACCCATCTCCAACCGGTTCGGGTGGGAGTCGGATACGCGTTCGGGAGGCGGCGATGGCGTCTCCGAAGCGCCGTCACCGTCGGAATCTCTCGTGTGGGCTACACGATCCGTCACACCCTTCAGGGTTCGCGCGTTACGCCGTCGGCATGAAGTTCTGCGACGACTGCGGCTCGATGATGAAGGCGAACGACGATGTCTGGGTGTGTGGCTCCTGTGGCGCCGAGGAGGCACGCGACGCCGCCGAGGAGACCGACATGTCAGTCAGCGAGAGCCAAGACGAGACTGAGGTCGTCGACGTGAGCGAGGTGGACGACGCACAGGTCGCGCCGACGACGGACGCGCGGTGTCCGGAGTGTGGCAACGACCGCGCCAGCTACGAGATGAAACAGATCCGTGCGGCCGACGAGTCCGAGACGCGCTTTTTCACCTGTACGGAGTGTGACCACAAGTGGCGCGAGGACGACCACTGACCGGGCGCGGGCGACAGCGCCGAGCGAGACGACGGCGTCTGGCGGGTTGCACAACACTCTTGACTGCGAGGTGAGTCGCCCGAGACAGATGGTTCTTGGAGGGCTCGTCCCACAGACGCCGGCGGTGTTGGCCGTGGTCGTCGTCGCCGCCACGGGACTGGTCTGGATGGGCAGCGGCTGGCTCGAGGAGTCTGCAGAGGCGCTCTCTCGCCACTACGGGCTCCCGGAGGTGATCCAGGGGTCGGTCGTCGTCGCGGTCGGCTCCAGCTCCCCCGAGTTGGCGAGTGTCGTCTTCGCGGCGTTGGCCGGCTCCTTCGGGATGGGTATCGGAGCGGTGGTCGGCTCGGCGGTGTTCAACATCTTAGTGATTCCCGGGCTCTCGGGTGTGATCGCCGATCACCCACTCGACGCCAACCGGACGCTCGTCTACAAGGAGGCTCAGTTCTACATGCTGGCCGTCTCGGCGTTGCTGGTCACGTTCGCGCTGGCGGTGATCTACGTGCCGACGCCGGCGGCGAGGCTCACCGGCGAGGTAACGCGGCCGTTGGCCGCGATTCCACTCCTCCTGTACGGGCTGTACGTGTTCATCCAGTGGCAGGACGTGACCGAACACGACGCCGGCGACGAGGACAGCGGGGTCGCCGTCACGCGCCAGTGGGGGCGACTGCTCGCCGGACTCGCGGTGATCCTGATCGCGGTTGAACAGCTCGTGGGTGCCGTCGACGGGTTCGTCGGGATCTTCGGGATTCCGGAGTTTCTCGCGGGAGCGACGATCCTCGCGGCCGCGACGAGTCTCCCGGACGCGCTCGTGAGCGTCCGCGCGGCCACGGACGGCCGCGGGCTGACGAGTCTGGGCAACGTCCTCGGGTCGAACACGTTCGATCTGCTGGTCGCGGTGCCGCTGGGTGTGATGCTCGTCGGCCAGGTGCCGGTCGACTTCGGCGTCGCGGCGCCGATGATGGGCGTGTTGACGCTGGCGACGATCCTGTTGTTCACCCTCCTCCGGACGGATCTCACGCTCACCGACCCCGAATCGTACGCGTTGTTGGCCGCCTACGGCGTGTTCCTCGTCTGGATCGTCGCGGAGACCGCCGGCGCCGTCGATCTGCTGGCCGCCTGACCACCGAACGGACGGGTTAAGAACCTCCGGCGGCAACCTTCGGCGATGAGTGAGCGTACTGCGAGTGAGGACCGCTCGGAGGGTGACCTCCGCAACACCGGGCTGTCGCTGAAACACGACCGTGAGTGGGACTACGAGCTTGACCGGATCGTCGACGAACTCGAAGACCGGGACGCCGACACGGTCGGTCTCCAGTTCCCCGAGGGGCTGAAACGCCGCGGCCCGGCGGTCGCGGACGACCTCCGACAGCTGACCGACGACGTGACGTTCCTGTTGTCCGGTCAGCCGTGTTACGGCGCCTGTGATCTCGACACCCACCTGATGCGACGGACGGACCTGTTCGTCCACTTCGGCCACTCGCCGATGAAGGAGTCGGACAAGATTCTCTACGTCCCGTTGTTCTCCAACGTCGACCCGTTCGGGATCATGGAGGAGTCACTCGCAGAACTGCCCGACCCGGACGACGACCCTGAGGTCGGGCTGGTGACGACCGCCCAACACATGAACCTGTTTGACGACATGTCGGACTGGCTCACCGAGCGCGGGTTCGAGGTCCACACCCGGCGTGGCGACGACCGACTCACCCACGAGGGACAGGTGTTGGGGTGTAACTACGCCTCCGCACAGGTCGACGCCGACCAGATCCTCTACGTCGGCGGCGGGAAGTTCCACCCGCTCGGGCTGGCGATGGAACACCCCGAGAAGACGGTCGTGATCGCCGACCCCGTCAACAACGTCGTCGAGATCGCCGACACGGAGAAGTTCATGAAGCAACGCTACGGCGCCGTCCACCGCGCGATGGACGCCGAGAAGTGGGGTGTGATCTTCTGCACCAAGATCGGGCAGGGTCGGTGGGAACAGGCCCAGGAGATCGTCGAGGCCAACGACGACGCCTACCTGATCACGATGGACGAGGTCACGCCGGACCGGCTCCGGAACTTCGACATGGATGCGTTCGTCAACACGGGCTGTCCGCGGATCACGACCGACGACGGCCCGCAGTTCCACGTCCCGATGCTCACGCCCGGCGAGTACGAGATTGCTGTCGGCAACAAGCCGTTGGACGAACTGGAGTTCGACACATTCCACGGCACCTGGTGAGGGTCGACCACCAGCTCCGTGAACAACCATTATAAAACCTTGACGCGGAGAGCCACACGTGCAGACAGTGAAGCGACTACTCGGTGGGGTTGGGGTGGTGTCGCTCGGTGCGGGGGTGGCGTTCGACATCGGTGTGACGCCGTTCGCGGACCCGTTGGTGTGGGCGGCGGCGTGGTGTTGGCTGGTCGCCGTCGGGCTGGGTGACGGGGGTCGTCGCCGCGGGGCGCTCGCGGCCGCGTGTCTCGTCGTCGCCGCCGTCGGATTCTCGCTCGCGTGGATCGGTGCCGCGACCTGGCGGACGACGACGTTCCCGGCCGCGGGCGTCGTGCTTGGGTGTTTCGGCGGTGGGCTGGTGTTCCAACTGCTGGGGACGATCAAGGGTGAGGGGTCAAGCGGCGAGGCGCCGTCGTAGCCGGGCGACGAAGTGGAGTCGGAGCGGTCGCCGGAAGCGACACACTCACGAGCGGACGGTCGCAGTGAGCCGCCGACCCTCGTCCCGTCGTGTCGGCGCGGGAACGGCTTCGGTCATCGTCGTCGCCATCTCCCCGAACCCGGCCGTCTGGCGGTTCCGTGTCATACGTTCCCACGACAACCGACTCCGATAAGTATCTTCTGTGGGTCGCCACCCAGTGTGACGGTCGCGTCGCGTGCCGCCACCCAAAGAGCCAGACACCCGCCGCCCGTCGGAGTCGGTGTGACAGACGCAGACGCCGCGGCGGCGGGGACGATCGAACTGGCAGACGGACTGACGGTCAACCGAATGGGCTTTGGCGCGATGCGGCTGTGTGCCGAGGGGATCGTCGGCGCGCCGGAGGATCAAGACCACGCACGGACGGTCGCGCGCCGGGCGTTAGAACACGGCGTCGACTTCGTCGACACAGCAGACTCCTACGGCCCGGGGGTCTCCGAGCGACTGCTCCGTGAGGCGGGGGTGCCGGACGACGCCGTCGTCGCGACGAAAGCTGGGCTCCTGCGCAACACGGAGACGGAGTGGCTCGCACACGGCGACCCAGACTATCTGCAGAACCAGGCGCTCGTCTCCCGCGACCGGCTGGGGGTCGACAGCATCGACCTGCTCCAACTCCACCGTCCGGACCCGGACACACCGTTCGCCGACAGCGTCCACGCGCTCGCGGAACTCGTCGACGAGGGTGTCGTCGACAACGTCGGGCTGTCGAACGTCACGGTCGAACAGCTCGATCGGGCACGCGAGATCGTCGACATCGCGTGTGTCCAGAATCGTTACAACATCGGCTACCGCGACGAACAACCAGTCCTCGACGCGTGCGAGGCGGCCGGGATCGCCTTCCTCCCGTGGTACCCCATCGCGGCGGGTGATCTAGACG
>JAHENP010000327.1 GCA_018609965.1 Haloferacaceae archaeon | reverse complement strand
CCGCCGTGTGCGATCGGTTGGTCGTACATGCCGTCGTCCGCGCGGTCCCACAGATACGTCTGCCCGCTCTCGACGGTCGCCTGCAGGTCGAAGGCTCCGTCGACTGCCGCCAGCGGGACGACTCCGGTCTCCATCGTCCGTGTTGCGGGCGGCGGTCCGTTGTCGGTTTCGGTCCGCCGGGAGCGACGACCGGGACCGCAGCCGAGACCGACGACTCCGGCCGAGGAAAGTGACGACCCCGTCGCTTGGCGGACGGTCACACACCGGAAACGGAACTCACCGTGGGGAACTGAACCCTTTTCGGCCGCTCAGGCGTACCCGGCCGTGTATGACGACGCTCGACGAGATCGATCTTGAATCCGTCCCGTTGGGAGCGACGGGGCTCCAGACGAGTGAACTCCAGTTCGGCACCTGGCGGTTCGGCCGCGAGACCGCCGAGGGGAACTTAGAGATCGGCGAGGACCGCGCCCACGAACTGCTCGACGCCTACGCGGCGGCGGGTGGGCGGTACATCGACACCGCGGACATCTACGGCGGGGGCGCCAGCGAGAAGTGGATCGGTGACTGGCTCGCCGACCGGAACCGCGACCGGTTCACGATCGCCTCGAAGATCTTCTGGCAGATCCGCGAGGGGGACGCCAACAGCCGCGGGACGAACCGCAAGACCGTCCGGGAACGGATCGACGCGTTGCTGGAGCGGCTCGGCACGGACCACGTCGACGTGTTGTACATCCACCGCTGGGACGACCAGACGCCGGCCTACGAGCTGATGAAGACGCTGAACGGGCTCGTCGAGGACGGGAAGGTCCACTACCTGGGTACCTCGACGCTCCGCCCGAACGCCTGGAAGGTGGCCCGCGCGAACGAGATCGCGCGCCGTCACGGCTGGGAGCCGTTCACCGTCTCACAGCCCCGGTACAACCTCGTCGACCGCGAGATCGAGGGAGACTACCTGGAGATGTGCGAGGAGTACGGGGTCGCCGTCTGCCCGTGGAGCCCGCTCGGACAGGGGTTTCTCACCGGGAAGTACGACCGCGAGGACGGCCTCACCGGGGAGTCGCTCGCTGCGGAGTCACCACACTTCGCCGACAACTACCTCACCGAGTCGGCGTTCGACACCCACGACGTGCTCGACGCCGTCGCCGACGAGGTCGACGCGACGCCCGCACAGACTGCGCTCGCGTGGCAGATTCACCACGACCAGATCGCCGCGCCGATCGTCGGCGCGCGAACGGTCCCACAGCTGGAGGAGAATCTGGGTGCCGCGACTGTCGAGTTGAGCGACGCGCAGGTCGACCGGCTCTCCGAGGCGCACGACGGCCCGTACGCGAACCTGTAGCGTGGACGACGTGGGTCGTGTCGAACCCGTCGAACGAACGACTGGGTGGTGCGGCGACAGCGCGACGCCGACAGGTCGAACCCGGTCGCGCCCCTCCGGTGGGGACGAGTACTGGTCGCCGGCAGACGGGGCGTAGCGACAGATTCTGGGCCGTGACGACGGGCTTTCGGACGAACTAAGTAGCCTGCGGTCGCCAGCCGACGCGTGCCCACGCCAGTTTCCGAGTACACGACCACACCCGTACTGACCGTCGAATCGGACGAGACGCTCGCGAGCGCGGTTGAGGCGATGGCCGCCAAGGAGATTCACTCGTTGGTCGTCATCACCGACGGCTGTCTCGCCGAGGGAGTGTTCACCTCGACGGATCTCCTCCAGGCGGTCGCGGACGACGCCGATCTCGAATCGACGACCGTCGGTGACTACATGACCCCCGACGTGGTGACCGTCGACCCGAACGACGATGTCGAGGCAGTCGCCGCGGTGATGGAGGATCACGACATCGGCCACGTGCCGGTCGTCGACGAGCAGGTCCGGGGGATCGTCACGGAGTCGGACCTCCGACAGTTCCTCGCCGCCTGAGCGGCCTCCGGTCGAACCGGCTGGAGCCGTCTCAGCTGTCCAACTCCGCGAGCAGTGTCTCCGCCGCGGCGGTGGCCCACGAGCGGTGATCAGATCGCCGTCGACGAGGAATTCGCCGTCGGCGTCGGGGGTGAACGTCAAGAGCCCGACCGCGTGACAGACGACCAAAGCCACGCCGTCCTCGCCCGCGACGGCCGTCCGCAACGCTGCTTGTGCGTGGTGGTCCTGGTCCACGTCCCAGACGGTGCCGTGGCCGCCGGGGAAGACGACCGCGTCGTACGCGCTCGGATCGACCGCCGACAACGGCTGTGGGTCGTTCAACTGCCCGTCCGTCTCGTGAATCTCGGTGATCCGGTCGGCGGCCGCCTGTCCCACCCCCTCGGGGTCGACGGACCGCTCGTCGATCACCGGTCGGGGTGGCGAGCTCGCAGTCGACACCCGCCTCGTCGAGTGTGGTGAGCGGCTCGATACACTCCTCTCTCCAGTCCTTCTTCGCTGACGACGAACAGTGCCAATGTCACCTGTCGAGTGGGGGGTGTGCGTCCAACGGGTGACACGCCCCCGATATCGACTGTGAGTGACACACGAGCAGTCGGGTACCGACGGGCGCGTCCAGAAGACCGTTGTTAAGCCACTGGGACGAGTTCCGTCGTCTGTGCTCGAAACAGGAACCCAGGCTCCGACGTTCGAGTTGGAGACACAGGACGGCGAGTCTGTCTCGCTGTCGTCGTTCGACGGCCAGCGTGTCGTGTTGTACTTCTACCCGCGGGCGGACACACCCGGCTGTACACGCGAGGCGAAATCGTTCCGTGATCACCTGGCGGAGTTCGCGGAGTACGACGTGGCCGTGGTCGGCGTCAGCGACGACCCGGTCGCGGATCTGGCGTCGTTCGACGAGAAGTACGATCTCGGCTTCACCCTGTTGTCGGACCCCGACGGGAGCGTTGGAGCCGCCTACGATTCCTACGGCGAGCGAACGATCGGCGACCGCGAGATGGAGATCACCCACCGCAACACCTACGTGATCGGCCCCGACGGCGAGATCGAACGGGGCTACGAGGGCGTCTCGCCGGATGAACACCCCGAAGACGTGTTGGCTGATCTTGCGGACCTGGCGGAGTGAATCGCGGCCGTCTCGTCTCGACGACTGGGATAGTGAGTCTGAAACGCCATCCTCGTGGGGGCTCTGCCGGCGGTCACCGTGCGACACGCCGCCCCAGCACGAAGACGAACAACGCGACCAGCACCGCGCCAGACAGCGATTCGACGCCGACGAGCACCTTCGCGGCCGTCCCGACGGGGTAGAGGTCGCCGTAGCCGATGGTCGTGAACGTGATCACGGAGAAGTACAGCCCCCAGAGGAACTCACCGAGCCCGCCGGCCGCGAGTGATACCGTTGTTGAGAGGGAGTCGGCCGCCAGAACATCGCCACCGGGAAACTCGTGGGTCGTGTTCGTGGAGTCCGACGCAATCCCGCCCGCAAGCGGGTAGAGCACGCCGGCGACGAGGATGATCTGGGTGGCGCGCCAGCCGATCCGTTGGAGGCTCTCGCCGTGTTTCGAGAGGTGGTACATCAGCGACAGCGAGAGGTAGCGGTACGCGGAGACGAGCGGGGTTGTCGGGGGGTTGGGGCCGTAGTCGTCGGAAGTTTCGGAGTCGTCGGCACCGTCAGTATCGTCGGCCTCGCCGTCAGTATCGTTAGAGTCGCTGACATCCTCAACACTGGTCATAGAGTCGTCACGGGTGGTGGCGGCATTGTCGGAGTCGTCTTCCTCCTCAGTCTGCTTCACATCGTCGGGCCACAGCGTACTGAGTCGTTGTTTGGCACGGGTGTTGAACCCGCGGAGCCGCCGGATTGTATACATCTTGGAGCTACGCAGTCGCTGTACAGCGTGGCGTTTGAGTTCACGAGGACGCTGGAGCGCGCGGCGTTTGTGGCCGGCGCGTTCGGCCTCCTGTTTGCGGATGTGGTACCGACGAGCTTCCTCGGAGGCGGCGGCGCTCTCGTGGAGGCGTTCCAGTCGGCGGTGGACCCACGCCGCGGCGCCGTAGGCGTCCGTGGTGTCGCGGAACCACCCCGACAGCTCGGGGTTGCGCTCGTACACCGTCGTGTCGTCGAAGGTCGTCTTGCGGTTGATCCGAGCGTCGGTGAGGTCCGCCTGGTAGAGACGGGTGTCCGAGAGGTTCGCTCTCCGCAGGTCTGTCCTCCGGAGAACGGTGTCCTCAAGATTGGTCGGTGTACTGTTGCCGGGTGTGAACTCGGCATCGCGGGCGTCGGCTCCGGTAAGGTCGGCTTGGTGGATGTTTGACCCGTGAAACTGGGTGCGCTGGAGGTTAGCCTCGGAGAACTGGGCATGCTGGAGGTCGGCGTCAAGAAACTGGGCACGCTGGAGGTTGGCTTCGGGAAACTGGGCGCGCGGGAGATTGGTGTCAGTGAATTGGGCGCGCGGGAGGTTGGTGTCAGTGAATTGGGCGCGCGGGAGGTTGGTGTCAGTGAACTGGGCGCGCGGGAGGTCGGTGTCAGTGAACTGGGCGCGCGGGAGGTCGGAGTTAGTGAATTTTTTTTTCAAGTAATTTTGATTCAATAAATTTAACTTTCGAAAGTTCTACATTAGTGAACTTGGAAAACCTAACATCAGTGCCGTGGAACTGAGTTCGTGTGAGGTTGGCGTCTCGGAACTGAGTTCGTGTGAGGTTGGCGTCTCGGAACTTGGCACTGGATAGATTGGCGTCGGGGAACTGGGCGCGTCGGAGGTCAGCGTCGGGGAACTGGGCGCGTCGGAGGTCGGCGTCGGGGAACTGGGCGCCTGGGAGGTAGGCGTCGGGGAACTGGGCGCCTGGGAGGTAGGCGGTGGGAAACTGGGCGTCTTGGAGGTCGGCGTCGGGGAACTGGGCAAAAGAGAGGTAGGCGGTGGGAAACTGGGCGTCTTGGAGGTCGGCGTCGGGGAACTGGGCGTCTTGGAGGTCGGCGTTGGGAAACTGGGCGTCTTGGAGGTCGGCGTTGGGGAACTGGGCGAAAGAGAGGTCGGCGTTGGGGAACTGGGCCTCGTAGAGGTCGGCGTCGGGGAACTGGGCCTCGTAGAGGTCGGCGTCGGGGAACTGGGCGAAAGAGAGGTAGGCATCGCGGAACTGGGCGAAAGAGAGGTCACAGTCAGCGAAGTCCGCCTCCCGTGCGGTCACGTTCTCGAACGTCGCTCCCCGCAACCGACAGCCGGCGAACGAGACACCGTCGTCCAGTTCCACGTCACGCAACACGACCCCGTCGAGATTCTGAACGCGCTCGTCACGCTCTGCAACTGCCTCTCGGAGCACCTCCGGTTCCGCGTCGGCGTGCCACCGACACCGTCCGTCTTCCCACACCTCGCGGCAGCAACTGGCTGTGTCCCAGAGCCCACGCCACTCGTCTAGATCGTCGTATCTCTCTCCCAAATCCAGATCCTCCGGCAACAACTCGAACCCACACCGGTGCGCCGGCGGATCAGAGTCCGGAGCCGACCACGATGCTTCCACGCCGTCACTCGTCACACGTTGCGACTAGCAGAGGGCTGAGTAAGACGTTTTGGAACCGATTACATCACGCTTTTTTCCAACAGCCGTCACAACACGTATGCCCTGAGAGCGTGTCCCAGCCGGTATGGCGACGGAGAACACGCCGGCGGAGACGAGAGTCGGTGACGAGGGAACAGTCACGATACCGGCGTCGCTCCGGCGACGACTCGACATCGAGCCGGGTGACACGCTTCGGTGGGACACCGACGGCGCGAACAGCCTGACTGTCGAGGTCGTCCGCCAGCGGTACGGCGCCTTCGAAGACGACGACCTGAAGACTCCGCTGGGTGGCGACGGCGACGAGACGCACGATCTCGCCGGACGCGGGTGGTGACGACCGTCACGGACGAGCCGCGGGGGGTCGTTCACCCTGACGACGGAGGAACGCTCTCGACTGCCCGAATCACAGACACGCTCGTCACCGCGGGCGGGCGAATGCCTCCGTCACACCCACTTCAGAACTGCTCTCGGTTCCCGAGCACGAACCCCAACGAGACGATCAACAGCGTGCCGAAGAACGTCTCCACGCCGGCGACGATCTGCGCCCAGACCGGCAGCATCGCCGTCTTCCCCGGCGGCGCGGTCGTGAACGTAATGACGCTGTACAACAACGGATTCTGAACCGGGGTGACGGCGTAGGTAAGCGTCGAGACGGCGAACAGCACCGCCATCGTCACGAGGAGGCGACGGACACCGACGCCGTAACCTGTGAACGCCCCGGAGACCAGCGCGGTGAGGTGCCGACGGCTGAACCATCCCTCCTCGATGGCGGTCTCGTGGCGACGGGCGCGGCGTTCTTGGATGTGGAACCGTCGAGCACGGTCGATGAACCCCTTCTCGTCGAATGCGAGCTTGAGGTCGTGGTAGACGCGGGCCATCCGATCCCAGTTGAGTGGGTCGGGGTCGTCTTTGTCGTCCGTCGTATCGTTTTCTTCGTTCTCTGTTGTTGAGTCGGTGACAACGGGAGGGAGTGATCGAATCGCGTCCAGCGGCGACGCAGGCTCTGAAACGTCACTGATCGTGGTCGCGCGATTGACGCGGATGTTCGAGAAGTCTGATAGACGGAGGTCGGCGTTGGAGAAAGTTGTTCCACGGAGATCGGTGTCGGGGAACTGGACGTTTTGGAGGTCGGTATCGGGGAACTGGGCGCTTTGGAGGTCGGCCTCGGGGAGCTGGGCGTTTTGGAGGTCGGCCTCGGGGAACTGGGCGTTCGGGAGGTAGGCGTTGCGGAACTGGGCGTTCGGGAGGTAGGCGTCGGGGAACTGGGCGTTCGGGAGGTTGGCGTCGGGGAACTGGGCGCTCTGGAGGTAGGCGTCGGGGAACTGGGCGTTCGGGAGGTTGGCGTCGGGGAACTGGGCGCT
>JAHENP010000326.1 GCA_018609965.1 Haloferacaceae archaeon | reverse complement strand
TGGCACCACCTTCGAGTCCGTTCCCGACGAGGACGCGTTCAACGTCGGCGCCACGTTCGCCCGGCTGATGACGCTGGGCTACACTGTCTCCCGTGCACTCACCATCGCGAGCCAGAAGGCGATGGCACCCAAAGACTACGCTGTCGTCGGCGACGGCACACACCGAGTGATGCAGTCCGACGCGTTGGTTCCAGCCGAAATGGAGGTGTTCCTAACAGAAGATAAAAAATTTGAGATTGTGCGAAAAGCAACTAGTCCAATTATGTTAGGATCTGAGTCAAAAGATAGCCTACAGGATTCAGACTACAAGCATCTCACCGGTCAAACAACGATCGGTGAAGCCGGTGAGCAGGAACTGGACGAACTTCTTCAGTCACTCAATTGCCCAATAAGATATGATGGTAAGCTGAACTGGCCAAAGGACATCAAAGAAAAATTACTGTAGATCAGGGGCCGGGGTTCGTAGTCCTGTCACTATCTTTCCCAAATTCGATCCCGTCGAGACCGTCTTCGATACTCTCGAACACGCCGTCGAAACCATCAACGACAGAGACCGTCGTGTCGGCGGCGGCCACGGAGCCCTGGAGGGCGACGAAGCCAACGAGCGCCAGGAGGGTGACGAGCAGTCTGGGGTGGGCGGTGAGGAGGCGCGACACGGGTGCGAGTGTAGTTCTGTCGTATAACACGAGAATGCATTGCAGTGTTTAGATGTTAAAACTGTTGGCTACCGCATAGATTTTCCCCGTCGGCAATCGCTCACGGCAGAGGAACCGTGTTTTTCCCCCGCTGTCGATAGGATTAAGTTGGTAGAGGACCATTAGTGTGACACACGATGTCAACGCAACTGGAATCGGAGCTACACGGGACAGATCCCGCGTCGGTGTTCCGGGAGTTTCTCTCGGAAGCGACACCGTCGTCGGTGTACTACCTGGTCGACCTGCCGTGGCCGTACGTCGCGGCGATGACGGAGGCAAGCACGGAGTTCGACGCCGAGGAACTGCCGGAGTTGCGGTTGTTGGCGCGGCGGGAGACGTTGGTGAGTCTGCGCCAGAGCTTCCTCGGCTCTGCGCGCGCGGCGAATCTCGTCGAGGCCGACACGCTCGCCGTTCGCGAACGGGAGCCGGTCGGCGACACCCCGCTGATCGTCGGCGAGGATCAGATCCGGGTGCCGTTGCTGCTCGACGGCACCGGCGCCGCGATCGTCTCCGCGCAGGGGTCGTTCGCGGAGTCGGCGCCGGAGTCGATCACGGACGCCTGGGAACACGGCGAGCAGTTCGCGCTCCGGACGCCGGCGCTGGGGCGCATCCGCGAGACGATCGCCGACGATCTCGGCCCCGACCTGCGTGACGACTTCGATCAGGGGTTGGCCCGCGCGGCGACACAGCGTGACCCCGGGAGCTTCGAGCCGGTGACGGCCACGGTCGTTGTCGCCGCCGCCAACGGGACGCTCCACTACGACCTCAGCCGCTGGGGCGAAACGGTCGGGCTGGCCTCGAAGGCCACCTTCTCCCGCCGAAAGGGGGAGTTGGAGGAGCTCGGCATCGTCACCACGGAGAAGGTGCCCGTCGACATGGGGCGGCCGCGCCAACGGCTCCACCTTACCGAGGAGTACGACAGCGTGCTCGACGACCACGGCGTCGACGAGCTGGTCGCGCGCGTCGCCGGCTGACGCCGGGACGAGTCGACAGCCGGAAAGACGCACCGCACGAACCGCCGTCTGGGGCGACGCGGCTGACACCCGCGTGACGACGGCTCCGAACCACTCTGCGCGTGTGCCGGGGGTGACACACGCGCACCGCACCGCTCCGTTCTCACGCACCGATCCGCGACAGCGACGGCACCCCACCGACGGGGCGGTGCCGCCAGCGACTACTCCTCGTCGACGGCGTCGAAGTTGGGCCCGTCCGCGCCGATCATCGGGCAGGCACGCACGCGGAAGTGGTCCGCGTCGGTCACCTCGACGATCTCCGTCCCCTCGCGCCCGCATGTCACGTCCGGCGGGGCCGAGAGATACGGACACTGCTGACAGTACTGCCGTTTGTCGACGACGTGTTCCGGTGCCGCCGTGGTGGGGTCCTCGACCGGCTCGGCGTCGACTTCCGACCCCGGCTGGTCGAACTGCTCGTCGTCCTCCAACCGTTGCCAGGCGTCCGCGGGATCGAGGTCGGTCGTCTCCACCTGCTCGAACGGCGAATCGTCCAACGCCTCCGTCGCCGCGACCTCCTCGGCCAACTCCGAGAGCGGCGTGTCTTCGGGGGTGGAGCCTGCCGTCGCGTCGTCTCCGGCCGTCGTCGCGTCAACATCGCCTCGGGTCGTCGTCGCGTCGACATCGTCCCCGACTGCAGCAACGTCGATTGTGGTCGGACTGTCGGCTGGGGTCGTCTCCGTTCCGGGAGCGGCCGTGGTGTCGTCGTCTGTCTCCGGGTCACTCGCCGCGTCCTCCAGGTCCGTGTCGTCTGTCGGATTCGACACGTCCATGTCGTCTGGCGTGTCGGCCCCCGCTGTGGCATCTGTCGCGTCGGGGTCGACACCACCGAGTGGTGTGTCGTCGACGAGGCTAGCGAGCGAGTCCTTCTCGTCGTCTGTGGCCTCGACGCCGATCTCGTCGGCGAAATCAGCGAGCGGCGCCGTCTCGTCGTCCGTCCCGGTCCCGTCGCTCGTCTGCGTGTTTTCTTCGGCCTCCGTGTCCGCCTCTGGCCCCGTGTCTGCTTCCGGCTCCGTGCCGTCGTCTCCGCCCGTCCCGCCGTCTCGCCCCGTCTCGTCTGTGTCGTCCGCGTCGGTCACGACCGGTCACCCCCCCTCCTCGCCCGCGTCCGACAGCAGTGTCTCGATGTCTGCCGGCTCCGTCGGGTCGTCCGTCTCGACCGTGCCACGGGCCGCCGCCCCGGGGTCTGCGCGGTCGTCGCCGCGGGCGTCCGTGGGCGTCCCTTCCAACGCCGGCCGGTCGGCGACGACCAGTCGCGGCGGTCTGAACAACCCCGTGTCCGCGTCGACTCGTTCGAACGGCGCCTCGCAGTGTGGACACCGGGCGT
>JAHENP010000325.1 GCA_018609965.1 Haloferacaceae archaeon | reverse complement strand
GACAGTGCCGCGACCGCCCCATTCAAACCCGCAGGCCCCGAGCGTTGCTCCGTGCGCGCCGCGATCTACCACGGACCGGAGGACATCAGAGTCGAGGAGGTACCGAAGCCGGAGCTGGAGTCGCCGGGCGACGCGATTGTCAAGGTGACCCACACCGCCGTCTGCGGGTCGGACCTGTGGTTCTACGAGGGGGACAGCGACCGCGAAGCCGGATCGCCCGTCGGCCACGAGCCGATGGGGATCGTCGAGGAGGTCGGCGACGACGTGGTGAGTCTCGCGCCGGGCGACCGGGTGTTCGCGCCGTTCGTCGTCTCCTGCGGGGAGTGTGAGTTCTGCCGGAAGGGACTCCACACCTCCTGTGTGAACGGTGACGGCTGGGGCGGTGACAACGGCGGCGGCCAAGGCGAGTACGTCCGCGCGCCCCACGCCGACGGGACGCTCGTTCGCGTCCCGGACCGGTACGCCGACGACGAGGACGTGTTGGAGTCGATCCTGCCGCTGACGGACGTGATGGGCACCGGCCACCACGCCGCGGTCAACGCCGGCGTCGAAGCCGGTTCGATGTGTGCGGTCGTCGGCGACGGCGCGGTCGGGCTGTGTGGCGTGCTCGCCGCCCGACGGCTCGGCGCCCGCCGGATCGTCGCCGTCGGCCACCACGCCGACCGGCTCCGGATGGCCGAGGAGTTTGGCGCGACCGACACCGTCGACGGCTCCGGCGAGACGGACGCCGTCGCCCGGGTTCGGGAGCTGACGAACGGCGGCGTTGACCACGTCCTGGAGTGTGTCGGTGCCGCCTCCTCGATGGAGACCGCGGCAGGAATCTGCCGCCCCGGTGGGACCGTCGGCTACGTCGGTGTCCCACACGGGATGGACGCCGGGCTGAACCTGTTCGATTTCTTCGGCGACAACATCACGCTCGCGGGCGGTGTCGCGCCGGTCCGGGCGTACGCGGAGGAACTGCTGGCGGACGTGCTCGGCGGGACGCTCGACCCCGCGCCGGTGTTCACGAAGACGGTCGGTCTCGACGGCGTGCCAGAGGGGTACGAGGCGATGTCGAACCGCGAGGCGGTGAAGGTGCTCGTGAAGCCACACGCCTGACTGGCGGTGTCTGTGTCGCGCGACTGACGGGGTCCGGTGCGTGATCGAATACGGTGGTCACGCGACTGAATCCATGTCGAACGGGCGCCAGACCGTAGCCGGAACTGCCATATCCGTCGGGAACGAAATGCCGGTAGGATGGTGACGGAGACGACACAGTCGGACGGGGGACAGTCGCGGCCGACATGGTACGTCGTCGGGGGGACGCTCGCGGCGCTCGTGTCGTTGTTGTTGTTCGTCCCCGTCGCGGGGCTGGTGGCGATCTACTGTGGCGTCCGTGTCCACGCCGCCGGCGAGCGCGTGTTCGCGTACGTGCTCGGGGTCGGCGGCGCGATTCCGGTGGTGTTGTGGCTGGCGGGAACGCTCGGGTGAGACTGCGAGCCGTACACTGTAGTTCCTCCAGCGCGTAGACGACCTTGATGACCGACACAGCGGTGACGCCGTCGCAGGATCGGATCGAGGCGTTCACCGACGGCGACCCGGGAACGGTCGTCTGGCACCGCGAACACCTGCGGATCGCGGACCAGCCGGCCGTCGCCCGCGCGGCCGACGACGACCGGCTCCTCGCCTTGTTCGTCTTCGACCCGAGTTTCTACGGCGACCGCGGGATGGCGTGTGACAGCCGGATCGACTTCCTCCACGACTGTCTCCACGACCTCGACGGCCAGTACCGCGACGTGGGCGGTGACGGCCTCACGTACGCACACGGCGACCCAATCGAGGTGTTAGAGCGGTTCCGCGCGGCCGGCTGGGACGTGCTCGCGGCACGGAGCCCGACCGGCCGGTACGGCCTCCGGCGCGACGAGCGCGCCCGTGAGGCGGGCGTCGAGTTCGTCACCGGCGACGGACTGGTGCGCGACCGGGAACACACACGGGAAAACTGGAACGACGAGGTGAACTCCTGGCTGACGAACGCCCAGTACGACTGGGACCCCGCGAGCGTGCGGCTCGACCGACTCGACACCGGTGTCGACCCGGAGACCGTCGCCGACGAGTACGAGTTGCGCCCGACGAAAGAGCGGGTGCCCGACGGCGGGACACGGGCGGCGCGCGACCAGTTAGCGGAGTTTCTCGGCCGGATCGGCTCGTACCCGAGCAATATCTCCTCGCCGACAGACGCCCGTGACGGCACCAGCGGGCTGTCGCCGTATCTCCGATTCGGCTGTCTCTCCGTCCGGCAGGTGTACCAGACCGTGGTGCGGGAGGTGCCGGAGTCGCGGAGCCGGGAGATGTTCGTCTCGCGGTTGTTCTGGAACCTCCACTACCGCCAGAAGCTGGC
Organism: Haloferacaceae archaeon; assembly: GCA_018609965.1. Lineage (GTDB taxonomy): Archaea > Halobacteriota > Halobacteria > Halobacteriales > Haloferacaceae > JAHENP01. Next base: position 9,535 of record JAHENP010000325.1, on the reverse strand, counting down.
CGACTGGCCGGGGTGGCTCGACGAGGCGGTCAACCCCGAACTGCGCGGGTTCAACGCCGACGAACACGACCCCGAACTGGTCGCGGCCTGGAAGAAGGGGCGAACGGGGTTCCCGATGGTGGACGCGAGCATTCGGTGTCTCCGCGAGACGGGGTGGTTGAACTTCCGGATGCGCGCGCTGGGGGTGAGCGCCTACTACCACCTGTTGCAACAGCCGTGGTGGATCGGCGCGGACTACTACCACGAACACCTGATCGACTCCGTCGCGGCGATCAACTACACCCAGTGGCAGTACCAGTGTGGGCTGGTCGGGAAGCCGACGCTCCGGCTGTACAACCCGATCAAACAGGTGCGCGACCAGGACCCCGACGGGGAGTTTATCAGGCGGTGGGTGCCGGAGCTGGCGGGACTGCCGGACGAACACCTCCCGCGGCCGGAGAAGACGCCGCTGAGCGTCCAGTCGGAGTGTGGTGTCCGGATCGGCGAGGACTACCCCCGGCCGGTGGTGGAGTACGAGGCCGCGAAAGAACGGTTCTGGGAGCGGTACGACGCGGTGAAGCCGCGTGCGGCGGCGGCGTTGGCAGACGAGACGGTCGCCGACCGGGCGTCACTCTCTGGGGGACGGGCGGCGGCGCGTGCCATCGCCGACGAGTACGGTGAGCCAGGCGAGCCGGACGCCGGGAGCCAGGCGACGCTGGGCGGGTTCGAGTAGATTTCGGGCGGGTTGGCCCCCTGTCGGCCGTCTCACGGTCCGTTCCGGAGAGCGTCTCGTCGTTCCCGTTCTGGGGCGCCCGACAGACCCGGGCGGTCGGTGACACTCCGAGCGACCGTGCCAGCCGTTCACGAGTCAGACGTGTCGATAGAGCGCATCGATCCGGAGACGACGGACGGAGAGACGGGGTTCTGCAGACGACGGCTCCTCGCGGCCGGCGGCGGTGCCCGGTTCGGTTGTCGTCGGTACCAACTCTCGCCGGGAGAGCGGTCATGGCCGTACTACCACACGGGCGACGAGGAGGCGTTGTACGTCCTCGCGAGGGGTGTCTCCGACCCGGCGGGGAGACACACGAGGTTGAGGCGGGGTCGTACGTCGCGCTCCCGGCGGGCCCCGAGGGCGTACACCGCGTCTGCAACGACGGTGACGACCCGGTGGTCTACCTCGCCGTCTCGACGATGCAGGAGTCGGACGTGGCTGTCTCCCCCGACGGCAAGACTGTCGGCGTGTTCGCCGGTGCCGCACCCGGCGACACCGCCGACCGGAGCGTCCACGGTTACTTCGACGACGGGGACACCGTGGACTACTGGTCCGGCGAGTCGGCAGGAACGGCAGCAACCGGGACGGACGGAGAGTAGCTCGCGGCGACCGAGACGGGCAGAGAGTGACCCCCGGCCGTCGAACTCACTCTATGGTGAACGTCTCGTCACCGTCCAACAGTTCGACGCTCGCGTCACTCCCGGTCGCGGCGACCTCCTCGACGAACCGGTCGGTGTCGATCTCCACCGGCGGGAACGTGTCGTAGTGCATCGGGAACGCGTAGTCGACGTCGAGCCAGTCGACCGCGATGGCGGCCTGTGTCGGCCCCATGGTGAAGTGGTCACCCGCGGGGACGGCGGCGGCGTCCGGCTCCAGATACTCGCCGATCACGTCGCGCATCTCCGTCATCAGCCCGGTGTCGCCGGCGTGGTAGAACGTCGTGCCGTCGTCGTCGCCGGTCAGCGTCGGTCGGTGGTCGGAGATCACGAAGCCGGCGGGCATCCCCACTTCGTGTTCGTACCCTGTGTTCAGCCCGTTCGTGTGGTCCGCGCGGTGCATCGTCACGAACGCGTCACCACACGCGACGGTGCCGCCGAGGTTCATCCCGACGGTGTCGTCGAACCCCAACTCGGCCTCGGCGTACCCCGTGACCTCCGGTGTCGCTACGAGCGTCGCGTCACTGAACGCCTCTGCGTGGCCGATGTGGTCGGCGTGGCCGTGTGTCAACAGGACAAACTCCGGCGTGTCGATCTCCGCCGGTGTGAGCGACGTGTGGGGGTTGTCGAAGAACGGGTCGATCAACAACGTCGTGTCGCCGAGTGTGACGCGCCACGTCGAGTGGCCGTGCCAGGTGAGTTCCATGCAGACGGTGGTTCGGTCCCACCCCAGATAAATCCGTCCGGTTCGTGGAGTTTACCGCCTGTCGAGGCGAACGTTACGGGGCTCGATCCCGAGGCGGTTCACCTCAGTACAGGCGCTAAGCCCCCACGGGGAGCGCCACAGTCCGCGCAGGCAGACGAGGAGCGCAGTAGGGAGGGGGTACAGTGTCCACAGAAATTGGAGATTTCTGATGTGCAAACGAGAGTTTCGCTCTCGTTAACGCCTGTAGAGACTGCACTCCCTGTGGACGCCTCCGTGTCTGCAAAGCGCGTTCGTCAGTTCCCCACCCTCGAAGGGGTGGGGTTCCGTCTTGTTCCGCTGTGAGATTACAGTAGTACGAGGCGAAAGCCCACGATTTTAGTCGTGGGATGAGGCCGACAGTCGAGAAAACGCTGATATTCTTGGCGTTCGTTGTGGTGTCGAGTCTGAGGTACGGATACGCACGCCGGCGGGGCGGTAGACGAAGCCCGTTATCTCGGTCGGGGGCTGTACTGGCACAGCCCACAACCCCACCGACTGCGAGTGGGGAGCCTCTCGCCGTGGACTGCCCAGTCTGTGACCGGAGACCCCAGGGGTTCAGCTGTGGGAGGATGTCAGTCGCCCGGTCGCTCGACACCACCCGCCTCGTCGGGTCGTTGTTCGATCACCTCGACCTCCACGTCGGTGCGGTTGAGGCCGACACGGGCAAACTGGGTGCGGACATGGTCCTCAGCCGCCGAGAGGGCGTCCTCGCGGGTCTCGAACCCGCGGGGCATCGGCGACTCGAAGGCGACCCGGATCGTCCGGTCGTCCAACTCCAACTCGGAGCCGCCGCTCTCCACCTCGTAGAAGGCGTCACACACCCAGACGTACGGCGCGTTCCCGTCGGGCGCGCCCTTGAACGATGGGGACTCTTCCCCGCGCTCGTACACCGTGCCGGTCAGTGCTGTCCCGCCGGCCCGACCGCGAACGAGTAGCATACTGTCGGCTACGCTCCCCCGACGGTTAAAGCAGTGTCAGTTGCCGGCCATCCGGGGTCGGGTGTGTCGTCGACGCCGAGACCGAGAGGTCACTCCCCGCGCGGGTCCGTCCCGGGGTCCGCGAGGAGTCGCGAACACCCCCACCCCCAGGCGGCCGCCGCGACAACCTCCGCGTAGAAGAGGAGAAAGAAGCCGGCCGCGACCGCACGGAGTTCGGCGGCGGCCGCGGCCCCCAGCGCCACCGTCGCCACGCCGGTCGTCCACCCGACGAAGTACCGGGCGTCGGTCGCGACCGCACGGAGCAGGTCCCGGTCGACGGCCGCGCGGAGCCGGCGACGGCGCGCGACAGCCGTCAGTGCCGCCGGAATCGGGTAACAGAACACCGCGGCGGAGACGAGCGCGGCGGTGCCGCCGACGAGCACCGCCGCTGTCCCGCCGGCAGACAACCCCCCGACCGACAGCCCGGCACCGCCCGCGGCGTCTGTGGCCGCACCCAGCTGTCCCACCCCGCGGAGCGTGACGGCGACGATGGTTGTCGGGACGGCGAGATAGCCGACAGCGACGAGCGTTCCGCGGAGCCCGTCGGCGAACAGCCGGCGGAGCTGTCCGCGGGTCGGCGGGAGCGTGACGAACGCCGGCGCGCCGTGGCGTCCGGCGTCGTGGTCACGGGCCGTGTGGAGCGCGACGGCCAACAGGTAGCCCACGACGGGGACGTACGGAACGACCGGGAGGAAGACCGCCAGGAGGTGGAGCCCGCCACCGAGGAGCACCGTCTCGACGCCGCCTGGCCCCCGGAGCGGGTAGCCGACGAGCCCGTCCTGCATCGCCCCCGGCTACCCCCGGTTCGGCTATCAGGCTGTCGTTCCGGGCACGGTGTGAGCGGCGTTGAGTCGAGAGTGCCCGTCACCGAGAGCCGACGGGGCTTTGTCGACGGCGGCTCACCCGGCGGACGTGACAGACGTTCACAGCGACTGGGGGGAGTGGCTCCCGCAGGCCGTCGCGGCAGCCGACCCTGACGGGATGGCGCTCTGGTATCTCGGCTGCAACGGGTTCGCCGTCGTCGGGGGCGAGACGACACTGTGGATCGACCCGTATCTCGGGACGGGTGACCCGCCGCGGACGGTTCGGATGGTGCCGGTGCCGTTCGACCCCGCAGACGTGACCAGCGCAGACGCGGTGCTCGCGACCCACGAACACACCGACCACGTCCACGGCCCCTCACAGGCGCCGATTCTTGCCGAGACGGGTGCAGCGTTCTACGCGCCCGACGACTCGTTGGCCGTCGCACGCGAGGCGGAACGGTGGAGCGAGGAGTGGGCCGTGACCGACGACCAGTTCACCGAGGTGACCGAGGGGGACAACTTCACCGTCGGCGACGTGTCGGTCGACGTGGTCGGGGTGAACGACCCGGACGCAACACACCCGGTCGGCTACGTCTTCAGCTACGACGGCCGGACCGTCTTCCACGGCGGGGACACGAAGCCACACGATGGGTTCGCGGCGGTCGGTGAGACGTACGACATCGACCTCGCGGTCGTCGCGTTCGGCTCCGTGGGCACCGTCCCGGACAAGGAGACCGGCGAGCCGGTCGAGACGAAGTGGTACTGTGACGAAAACGAGGCCGTCGAGGTCGCGCGGGCGTTGGACGCCGACCGGCTCCTGCCGACCCACTGGGACATGTGGAAGGGGCTGACAGCGGACCCGGCCGCACTCCACGAACACGTTCGCGGGTTTGACGCGCCGCGGCGGCTGGAGATCGTCGAGATCGGGGACAGAGTCGACGTCTGAGCCGGGTCGTCGGGACCACTGGCGGGTCGGGTCGCCGTCGTGACGCCCGAGGGGTTTTTGCGCCGGCTCGTGAACGGGGGGACATGACCCAGGGGTCCGACAGCGACGACGTGGTCGAGGTCGAGGGCGACGGGCTCGCGGTCGGCAAGCGGTTCGACGCAGAGGAGTTTCCGGTGCCCGCCGTCGCCTTCGAGATCAGCTCCGAGCGGTCGGCGCCGGTGGCGTTCCGGCTCGTCGACCGGATTCCGGAGTCGTTTCCGATGGACCGGGTGGGGTTCCACCCGGACTACGAGGCGGAACACTGGACCGCGTACCAGGACCACCGCGTCGAGTTCCGCCGTCGGATCGACCCCGGCGAGACAATCGAGACGGTGTACGGCGTCCGGACCGAAGAGATGGAGGATCTCGACGACTTTCTCGTGGAGCCGACAGTGTCGGAGGTCGCCGAGGACGCCGACCCGGCCGGCGACGTGGCGGACGTGATCGGCGACGACTCCTCGCAGGTCGTCCGCGACGTGCTGTCGGGGGACCGCGACGCCGTCCCCGGTGCCGACACGGACGCACAGACCGCCGAGGAGTCCGTTCTCGGCGGGGGCGATCCGCTCGGCGGAGACGACAGTGATCCACTCGCGGCAGACGACGACCCGCTCGCGGCAGACGAGAGTGATCCACTCACCGCGGACGACGATCCACTCGGAGGAGACGAGGACTCGCTCACTACAGACGAGGAGGACCCACTCACCGCAGACGACGACCCACTCGCGGCGGACGAGAGTGATCCACTCGCCGCGGACGACGATCCACTCGCAGCAGACGAGGACGATCCACTCGCAGCAGACGAGGACGACCCACTCGCAGCAGACGAGGACGATCCACTCGCAGCAGACGAGGACGACCCACTCACGGCAGACGACGACCCGCTCGCGGCAGACGAGAGTGATCCACTCGCCGCGGACGACGATCCGCTCACTACAGACGAGGAGGACCCGCTCGCGGCAGACGAGGACGACCCACTCACCGCGGACGACGACCCGCTCGAAGCAGACGACGACCCGCTCGGGGAGACGGACGGGCCGCTCGGCGACGGCGAGCGGACGGAGGAGTTCCTCGCCGGCGACTCAGAGACGAGTCCCTCGGAGGAGGCGCCGCCTGCGACAGAGACGGCCGAGCAGAGCGAGGCGTCGGAGACAGCGCCGGCGGCAGAAACCACAACTGCGGAGTCGACGGCCACAGACACAGAGCCCACAGCCGAGAAGACGGCAGCCGACACGGAGTCGGAGGTCGAGCCACCGGCCGATCTCGGCGACGGGACGGACGCGGTGACACCCGCCGACGAGGAGATCGACGCCGCACCCGAAGCGGCGTCGGAGCCGGAGCCGATGGCGGCAGAGCCGGCGACGTTAGACGACGACGCGGTCGACGCCGTGACCCCGGCAGACGAGCCCATCGGCGCTGTCACGACCGAGGGTGCGACGGAAGCGGACGCGGAAACCGCCGAGTCAGAGCCCGAACCGGCCGGAGCGGACGCGGCCGACGCCGACGTGTTCGACGACAGCGCGGTCGAAGTCGACCTACGGGCGGGCGCAGGCGAGTCGGAGCCACCGGCCGAGAACGACGACGGGGCGAGTGTCGACCCAGTCGCCGACGAGCCAGCCGAACCCGACACAGTCGCCGACGAGCCGGGAGAGACGGCTCCAGTCACAGACGGGCCGACGGACATCGACCCAGTTCCCGACCATCCGGCGGAGATCGACTCGACACCAGACGAGCCCGTGCCGGCGGATCTCCCCACGGACAGACCGGAGAACGACGGGACCGGAGACGGCGAGTCGGTCGCGGCGGCGTTGGCGTCGGAACTGCGCGCGGACAACGTCTCGGCGGAGACGAAGGCGACGCTGACACGGGAGCTGGAGTTGGACCACTCGACGAGTGTCGACCTGCGGATCGAGCGGCTCCAGTCGCAGGTGGCGGATCTGGTGGCGTACAGCGACGCGCTGGCGGCGTTCGTCGACGAGAACGGCACCGCCGAGGAGGTGATCGCCGGGTTCGAGGCGGAGACGACGGCACTGCGCGACGAGATCGAGACGCTCCACGAGACTGTCGAGGCGGCGGCGTCTGCACGCAACGATCTCCAGGCGACGGTGGACCACGTCGAGACGGAACTGGGTGACGTGACCAGCGAGGTGACGGAACTCGCCCGCGACGTGGGCGCGGCGACAGACCGGCTCGACAACGTGACAGAGCAGGTCGACGCGGTCGACGAGCGGCTGAAGGCGACGGAGACGACCGCAACGGACGCCGCGGAGACGGCCGGCGAGGCGGCCGCGACGGCCGACGAGGCCCTGAGTCGGGCGGCGGCGGCCGAGGAGACGGCCACCGACGCCGCGGAGGCGGCCAACGCGGCCGGCGAGCGTGTCGACAGCGTCGAGACCAGACTCGACGAGGTCGACGAGGATGTCGACGCGGTCGGTGACGATGTCGAGCGTGTGGCGGACGACGTGCGGTCCGTGGCGGCCGACGCGAACGATCTGTTCGACGAGATGGCGGATGTCGACGAGCGTGTCGACCGGGTCGCAGACGAGGTGGCGGAGACGGACGACCGGGTGGGCGCGACCGAGGAACGGCTCGACGACGTGGATAGTGACGTGACGGCGGTTCGCGAGGAGATCGACGGCCTCGCGGAGACGGTCGAGACGACAAACTCGGAGCTGACGGCACAACGGGAGGAGCTGACGGAGCGACACGAGGAGTTGACGGCCACGACCGAGGCGTTGGAGGCGTCGTTGGCAGAACTCCGGACGGAACTCGCGAGTGTCGAGGACGACGCCGTCGCGAGAGAGGAACTGTCGGGGGTGCGCGACTCCGTCAGACAGCTGGAGGGGGAACTCGACACCGTCGAGAGTCTCGTCGACGAACGGGTCGGCGAGGTGCGTGAGGACGTGGCGGCCGTCGAGACGGACGTGTCGGAACTCAAGCAGTTCCGCGACCAGCTCTCGTCGGCGTTCGGCCCCACGGCGGGGGTCGACGACGACGAGTGAGCGCAGCGGTCGACACCCCCGGCGACGGGGGGTGAGTCGGCGACCACGGGAGCACAGCCACCGACGAAACGAGTCGTTTTTTCCGGCGAGTCGCGAACCGACAGGCGATGACGGAGACAGTCGCCGTCGCGGTGCCACGCAAAGGTCGCCCGCTCGAAGCCGCCTTAGAGCGGCTGGCGTCCGTCGGGGGGAGGGAGGCGACAGCGTTGGCAGACGAGGTGGCGACGACACTCCGTTACGAGAAGGCCGTCACCAAGGGTCGGGAGACGACCGACGCGGGCGTCTACGAGCGGCTGGCCACCCACAGCGACACCACCGACGGGGGTGTCGAGTACACACTCGTCCGGGACGACCGCGCGGGCCACCCCCGGCGTGTCGTCTTCGACAGCGCGACGGTCCCGGTCAGCGGGACACGGGTCAGAGTCGTCGGCCGGGAGGAGCCGTTCCGCGCGCTCCGCACCCACGAGTTCGCGCTCGGGTTCGACTCCGCAGACCTGGTGTTAGAGGAGGTCGTCACGCTCGCGCCGGCGGGCGTCGGGTCCATCGCAGACGTGAACGAACGGATCGACCCGCGAGACACGGACGTGCGGGTCGCGACCGGACTCGGTGACACCGTCTACCACACGCTGATGGCGACTCCGGAGACGATCCCGCCGGGTACCTCACTCGACCGGTCGTTCGTCGCCGACTACGAGGGGTTGTTGCGTATCTCCCCGCGGTACGAACGGCTCGTCGAGGCGGTGCTCGGGACGGAGGCGTTGGACGGCGTCCGGTTCAGCTACCCCGACCCCGGCCGGGAGGAGGAGGCGGCCATCGCCGAGACGGGGTGTGGGGTCTACCTCACCGTCACCGGGAACACGGCCCGCGAGCACGGGTTAGTCGTCGGGGAACGCCTGTTCCCCAGCGAGACCGTCCTGTTGGAGAACGAGGCGGAGACGACCCCGCCGGCGGCACGCCTCCGAGAGCGGCTCGCAGACGGGGTCGAGACCGCCATCGACGCGGCCGACTGATCGGGGCTCGGCGGCGGGTGGTGTGACTCGGCGTCGCTGACGGCCGGTATGACTCGATGTCGATGGCGGGTGGTGTGACTCGTCTCCTCGTCTGGTTCCGCAAGCTACACGCTCGTGGCACCCAGAGTCGTCACCGATGGCGCGACTCGGACGCGGCGTCGCCGTGGCGGCGCTCGTGGCGGGAGCCGCAACACCCGCAGGAGTGGGGCGTGTGCTGGCCCACAGCGGCGGGCTCCGCGGTGCCGCACCGGAGTCACTGTCGGTGCCGGTGTGGTTGTTTCTCGCGACCGGCGGCGGCGTGATCGGCGCGTCGTTCCTGCTCGCGTCGTTCGTCACCGACCGGGCGTTCGTCGACCGACTGGACGCCTGGCGTGGTCCGCGGCTCCCGCTGGGTCGGTTGGCGAACACCGCTGGCCGGCTGTTCGGGGTGGCGGCGTTGGCCGTCGTCCTCGTGTCGGGGTTGCTCGCGGGGTCGGTGACACCGCTGGCTCCGGAGCGCAACGCCGCCACCCTGATCGTCTGGGTCGGCTGGTGGGGGGTCGTCGTCGCGTCGACGTACCTCGTCGGTGATACCTGGCGCACGGTGGACCCGTTCCGGACGGTCGCGAG
>JAHENP010000324.1 GCA_018609965.1 Haloferacaceae archaeon | reverse complement strand
GATTCAACAACTCCTCGGGCATCGAGACGCTGACGACCGTCATGTAACAATCGAGACCGGCGGAGTTGTTAAAGATTCAGTTCACCGTGGCGGAGTGCCGTAGCCGGACAAAGCCACAGCGGGTGGCGTCCGGTTCAGGTCAACACGGTGGTGGGGCCGCCGTTTCCGCCTGCTGCTGAAGACGGGTTGCCTGAACGGGTGCTTCGGGGCTTGCCCCCGAGGCGGTTCACGGGTGCAGGGTGCTGATCTCGGTGAACGGCGGGTAGTAGTCGTCGTCGTCGGCCCGCTTTTCTGTCAGGTCTTCTACGAACTGATCGGTCGCAGTAACTTCGTGTTGCTCCATGATACGTGTGGTATGCGCACCCATAGTGTATTAAAATTTTCTATATTTTTCTTATATATTGAAGAACAAAATTACAAATTCATAAAATGCAATTAGACCGCGTTTGGTTCGTGGAGCCGGCGTGTTTTATTCGGAAAAACCGCGTCCAGTTCGAGACTATTGCCCTATCCCGGACTTGTACACAACCATGAACTAGTCTAAACCAGCACGCGGAAGTCGCATTTTTCAGTCGTCGGTCACATCTGTCCGTGTGACAGTACTCCTGTTGGCGCCGTCAGAAATGTCAGAGGCAGACAAGCTCTCGGCAGCAGTTGAACAGCACAGTGGCGACCCACACCAGGTCGCGGTCGACGACTGGCCCGGCGCGCCGGTCTCGTTGCAGGCTGACGGCGAGATTGAGTTCGGCGAGCCGCTCGGGGAGGTGACTGGCGTCTACGCGCACACGCCAGCACTGTTCACCACGGGGGCAACCCCGTTCCTCGACGGCGTCGACCTCAACGAGAACGTGTGGGCGACACTCACCCAGCTCCGAGAACACCGAACCACCTTCGAGAGTCTCGTCGGGATTCTCGCGGACCGTGGTGCGACGGTGCTCCCGTCGCCGGGTGCCGTCCGGACGAACCGACGCAAACCCCTCCAACTGGAGCGGTTCCGTGCGGCCGGGCTCCCGGCGCCGGAGACGCTCGTCACGACGGAGCCAGCGGCCGCAGAACGGTTCTGTGAGCGGCACGGGCGTGTCGTCTACAAGCCGGTCGCCGGCGGGGCACCACCCGCGGTGGTGACTCCCGACGATCTCGACGAGGAACGACTCGCGAAGCTCCGGGCGGCGCCCGTCCAGTTCCAGCCGTTCGTCCCCGGTGACGACCTCCGGGTGTACGTGCTCGACGGCCAGATCGTCGGTGGGATGCGCTACGAGAGTGACCGGTTCTCGTTCAAGCTCGACCAGGCCGCCGGCGAGGACGTGAGCGTGTCGCCGCTCGATGTCGACGACGATCTCGCCGAGACGGCCCGGCGGGCGGCCGACGCGTTGGACGTGCGATTCGGTGCGGTGGATCTCCGTCGAGCGAGCGACGGGAGCCACACACTGCTCGAAGTGAACCAGGCGCCCGCGTTCGCCGGTGCCGACGAGACCGCAGAACTCGGCGTCGCCGACGCACTCGCAGAGCTGTTGGTCGAGTGACCCACGGCAGACAACGCAGTGGATAGCCGAGTCGTCACGGGTTCCGACGACTTTCGAGAGTCGAACCACACGCAACTTTTCTCTCGGTCGCCAACGGCTCGTGTGGAACCCATCGACCGCCGTCTCGTGGCCGCCGTCACTGGAGTAGTAGTGGTGTTCCTCGTCGCCGTCGTCGGCTCGTTTCTCGTCCCGGTCGGCGAGGCAGCTCCCGAGCCCGTCACAGACGGCGAGGTGATCCAACGCGGCTACACCGGTGCCACACAGCAGGCAGCAGCCGAGCGTGGTGAGACGCTCCCGCGTGTGCAGGTGTTCTACTCGCAGTACGAGTACGTCCTCGGCTACGTCGGCGTGTCACAGGCAGTGGCGGCGCTCGACGCCCCAGACCGTCGAGACCGGTTCGGCTACCCGCTCGCGGTGTACGTCTCCGACTACGCTGGAGCCGCTCCGGCCTGTCGAGACGGGAGTCTCGTGACGGAGACGACACCAGCGTGGATCGCAGCCGGCGACGCGGTGTACGTGGTCGACAGCGGGGCGCAGACACCCACCGGAGAGTCGTTGATCGTCCCATTTGGTGATCAGGGGGCTGCTGCCGCGTTCGCCGACGACTGCGGCGGTCGGGTGGTCGGCTGGGAAACACTCGACGAACGCGAGTTCGCCGCCACGACCGTCGCCGTCTCCGAGTCCGCTGTCACCGACCGCCACCGCCGCGCCGACCAGCGCGTGACTGCCGCCCGTGCCCACCTCGACCGCGAGGTGTCCGTCGTCGTTGGCCGTGACGCCGCAACACTCGCCGAGGCGGTCACCGACGCGCCGCCGAACACGACCGTCGTAGTGCCGCCCGGCCGCTACCGAGGTGGCGTGAACGTGACAAAACCGCTCACGATCCGTGCTTCCAGCAGCGACACGGCCGGTGCTCACGACGGCGACACAGTTAGCCCGCCCGACCCGACCGTCGGCGGTGACGCCCAGTCGGCGCCCGTTGTGATCGACGGCGGCGGAAACGGGTCAGTGCTCCGCGTCGATGCGCCGAACGTCACCGTCGCTGGCGTCCGTCTCACTGGCGTGGGCAACGAGACCGTTCCGCCGCGCGACGAGTTGGCCGACGCGAACGGTTCGTGGGACGCGCGCGTTCTCGCCGCCTACGGCTCCGGCGACGCCGGCGTGACGGCGACACCGAACGCCTCCGGGCTGTACGTCCGGAACGTCTCGGTCGTGACAAACGCCAGTGGCCTGCTCGTGCGCGGCGGCGACGCGGTCGTCGACGGGGTCCGCGTCCAGGGGGCCGACGGCTGGCAGGACGGGTTCATGGGCGTCGCTGCACTCCGGTCGACAGTGGTGGTCCAACAGAGCCTGTTTCGCGACGGGCGTGACGGCGTCTATCTCCACCGTGCCGACGGGAGTGTGGTCCGGAACAACCGGTTCGAGCGAGGGCGGTTCGGCACACACTTGATGTACAGTTCCGACACACTCGTCGCAGACAACGTCGCCCGCGAGCAGGACCTCGCCGGCGTCGTTGTCATGACTTCCCCGTCCGGCAACGCCATCGTCGGCAACGACGTACGCCGCTCCCGAGCGGGCGTTCTCACCGCGGGGAGCCGGACGTACGTCGCCCGGAACGTGATCGTCGACACGGACGACGGGCTGTCGACGGCCGCGACACAGTCAGTGTACGAACACAACGTCCTCGTCGACAACGAGGTCGGCGTGAGCGCGACCAGTCTCGTCCCCTCCAGCACGGTCGCCGCCAACGACTTTGCTGGCAACGACCGCCACGCGAGCGCCTCGTCGAGCGTGCTCCGCGTGTTCGACGGCAACTACTGGCAGGGCGCGACCGGCAAAGAACGTCCGGACGGTACCCGTTCGCGACCGTACGCTCCGACGGCACCGCTTGACCGACAGCTCCACCACACCGATGCTGCAGCGACACTCCGAGCAAGTCCAGTTGTCACCGCGCTCCGTGGGTTCCGCGGGAGTGCGCCCGGACTCCGGAGCGCCGGCGTGATCGACACCGCACCGTTGGCCGAGCCGGCGAACCCGACACGGCTCGCCCGGGCACGCAACGGAACCACGGCCGCCGGTCCAGCGTGGTTCGATACGGAGGCGGCCCGATGACAGACACACGCCTCCACGCCGACGAGGTCAACCGGACGTTCGGGGACGTGGCGGCACTGACGGCTGTCAATCTCGACGTTCCGGCGGCCGCGGTGACGGCATTAGTCGGGCCAAACGGCTCCGGCAAGACGACCCTGTTGCGCCTGTTGGCCGGATTAGACGAGCCGACGGCCGGGACAGTGGCGTACCACGGCCCGGCAGCGACACGCGAGGTCGGCTACCTCCCGCAGCGCCCGTCGTTTCGCCCGGGGTTCACCGTCGCAGAGACACTCGGCTTCTACGCCCGTCTCGTCGACGACGACCCGGACCGGCTGGTAGAGCGTGTTGGGCTGTCGGCGGCCGCCGACCGCCGTATCGAGGCGCTTTCCGGAGGAATGACACGACTGGTCGGCGTCGCACAGTCGCTGGCTGGCTCCCCACCGGTTGTCGTCCTCGACGAACCCGGGAGTGGTCTCGATCCGGAGGCGACGGCCCGCGTGTTCGACGTTGTGGAACGGCTCGCGGCCGACGGCCGGACGGTGGTAATCTCCTCACACGACCTCGCGCTCGTCGAACGGACGGCAGACTGCGTCGCTGTGTTGGACGGCGGTGAACTGGTGGCGCACGACAGCCCTGCGGGGTTACGTGCCTCGTGGGGCGGTCCACTCGTCGAGACGGTCGTTGACCATGTTGATGGGATCACGACTACACCGGCTGACGAGGACACGACCGCACAGGCCTCGATCACTGGCACCGACACCACACGGGAGGCCGACCAGTGACCCGCTTTGCCGCTCTCCGACCCGCCCTCGCGGCGACCCGCGCAGTCGGAGAGCGTGAACTGATCGCAGTCGTCCGCAGCCGGACCTACTGGCTGCTGACGGCCGGCGTCGGTGTGGTTGTCGCGAGCGTCGCCGCCGCCGGGAGCGGCGTCGACACTGGCTACGTTCCGACTGTCGTCGACTTGCTCGTGCCGACAGAGGTGTTGGTGCCGGCGGTCGCATTCGCGGTCGGTTACCGCGTGATCGCAGACGACGACCGTCGGGGGACACTCACCGTGCTCGAAACGTACCCCGTCCCGTCGTCTGCGTACGTGTTGGGTGTGTATCTCGGCCGACTCGCTGCGGTGTTGGCTACCGTCTCGATCCCGTTGATACTGGTTGGCGGCTACGTCGCGGCGTCTGCAGGCCCGGCGTCACCCGTCTTCGCGACTCACGGCGGGGTCGATAGCCCGGCACTGTACGGACGTTTCCTCGGCAGCACCGCGTTGTTGGCTGCAGCGGCGTTGGCGGTCGCACTCGCAGCCTCTGCTGTATCGGGGTCACGCCGGCGGGCGCTCGTCGCCGGACTCCTCGGGCTGGTTGCCGTCGTCGCCGGCGGCGATTTAGGACTGCTCGCGGCCGTCAACGCGGGTGTCGTCGGCTCCGACACACTGTCGAGTGTGCTCGCAGCGTCGCCGACGAGCGCGTACCGTGGGCTCGTCTTCGAGACGGTCGTCGCCGTCGCAGTCGAGCGGTCACCTGGCGCTGTCGCGGTCGGTCCTGCGGTCGCCGGACTGGTCGGGTGGACCCTGTTCAGCCTGCTCGTGGCAACTGTCGCCGTCTCGCGACGGTAGTCGCTCGGCTCTGATCGCTCGGTGACCGTCTCGCCTGGGCCGATGTCGCTACTCCCGGTCGTACACACCGCCGTCGACGAGCCGGATGAACCGGTCGAGCAGCCGAGCAGACACCGAGGGCTCGACCGTCGCGAGCAGTCGCCGCGTCGCGTCCGGGCGCGACAGCGCCAGTTCGACACGCCCGCTGTCGTCGTAGGACTTCTCGACCACACCGGCCTCCGTCAGCCGAGAGACGTGCCAGGCGACGGTACTTCGAACGACTCCCAGTTCGTCGGCCAGCGTCGTCGCCCGTGCCTGCCCCGATTTCGACAGCGTGACGAGCAGCTCACGAGCCGTCTCGCGGTGAGCCAACGCCAACGTCCGACGCTCCCAGTCGTCGTACCGCCCGGCCTCGAAGTAGTGCGTGCGGTCGCCGATCGCCTGCGCCGTCACGCGGCCGGCCCGCGTGAGCCGCCGGAGGTGGTACTGCACCTGCCCGGTCGCCAACCCCAGTGTCCGTTCGAGTTTGTTGAAGTGAACCCCTGGATCGGAACGCACACAGTCGTACACCCGAGCACGAACGTCGCTCACACTGCGGTTGTCCGTTGCCTGGCCGGAAGTCCGGCGTGTACGTTCCCAGAAACTGAGAACAGACCGTCGCTCAGAGACGGCGACTACCGTTCGGCGACCATCGTCTCCGTCACCTCGCCGGCGTCGATCACCTCTCCGCCGTACTCGTTTGTGACGGACGCCGCGTCACTCGACTCCGAGAACGGCACCAACGCCGGTCCCATTGCACCTTCGAGACTGCTTCCGACGACGAGCTTGAGCGCATCCTCCTCGGTGAACGCTGCAGTGTCGAGGTGGGCCGAGACCACCGGGGGAGACGACTGTACTCGGTAGTCGACCGTACTGTAGTCGGTGAGGTACGTGACTGTCACTCCACCGGAGTGGTCGAACCGGTGTCGGTAGGCGCAGACAGTCGAACAGAACTGCGTCGGCTCTGAGTCACCCTCGTAGACGGTCTGGCCGGCGGGTCCCGGCTGTGTCGCGATCACCATCCCACAGTCTGCACACTGCGTGTCGTCTGCGACGGTCGCCGGCGGCGGTGTCTCCCCGCCGAGACAGCCAGTGGTGCCGATACCGGCGACAGCGACCCCGAGAACCGTTCTCCGTGTCAGCTCCATGTGTGCCGATTCGGCTCCGCCGCGGAAGTGTCGTCTGGTGCAGTAGTCGAACGATGCTCACGTTGTCACACCGTCGCCGGCACAGACCACGGCCGCGAGGATGAAGACGGCGATCAGCAGGTCCGTCCCACTCCCGACGAGGTGGTGTGTCAGCATCGGAACGACACCGAGAACGGTTCCGACACCGACGACCGACCGGACGACTAAGAGTCCGATTGCCGCTGCGACGAAGGTGTACGGCCGCGACCGGCGGCGTCTGACCGCCCAGACTGACAGGAGAAACAACCCGGACGTACACAGCGTCGCCAGCGCGAGCGTCGCGAGCAGTGCTGTCGCCTCTCCTGTGTTCAGCCAGTCACCGAACGTCACCGTCACTCGCGGGTGTAGCTCGGGCACTGTGGAGTGCGTTTCGCCCCGCGCCACACGACCGCGCCTCGTAGCACGCGATTCGGCTCGTCTCGTCGATTATCCGACTCAGGCGACCGCCGGTTCCAGCCGCCGAACGGCCTCGGCGGGCGGCTCCGGAAACAGGTCGAGGTGAATCACGGCGGCGAGATACTCCAACGTGTCGAGTAGCCGCGGCCCTGGGCGGTTGAGGTAGTGGTTGCCGTCGACGACGTACACCCGGTCGGGCGCGGCCGCGAGGTCGTCGAACCCCGGACGGTCGGTGAGCGCGTCGGCGTCCGCCAACGTGCGGTCAACCGCGAACCCACACGGCGCGGCGACGACCACTTCGGGGTCGGCTTCACGGAGCCGGTCGAACCGGATCGGCCCCGACCGCTCGCTCGGCTCCGCGATCACCGGCTCGCCGCCCGCGATCTCGACCAGCTCCGGCGCCCAGTGGCCGGCGACCATCACCGGATCGAGCCAGTCGAGCACCGCGACACGCGGTCGGTCGTCGGCCGCGGCGACCGTCTCCCGGACGGCGGCGACCTGATCCTCCAGTTCTGCGCGCAGTTCGGCCGCGCGTGCCTCGCGACCCAGTGCCGCGCCGAGTCGCTCGATGTCGTCGAACACGTCCGCGAGGGTGTGGGGGTGCGTGGCGACCAACTCGGCGTCGATCGGGAGTTCCGCGACCGTCTCCCGGACGACCGTCTCGTCGACGGCACACACGTCACAGATTCCCTGCGTGACGATCACGTCCGGGTCGATCTCGCGGAGGCGGTCGCGGTCGAGTTCGTACACCCCGCCGTCGGCGTCCTGTACCGCGTCGTCGACCGCGGCACTGTCGCCGTCCGTGTTGATCGTCGAGTGGACGACGGTCGGCGCGTCGGTGACCCGCGGCGGGTAGTCACACTCGTGGGTGACGCCCGCGGGCTCGATCCCGAGCGCACAGAGTGTCTCTGTCGCCGACGGCAACAGTGAGACGACGGTCTGATCGGTCATACGACACGTTGGGTGTCGGGCGGCAAAAGTGATAGCCCGGACCGCGACAGGGGTGGCTGCCCAGCCCTCACCGACCCAGCTTCACTCGAAGACGAACTCCCCGTCGCGTTGGACGACCTCGCCGTCGACTTCGATCACGGAGTCCTCGCTCATGTCGACGATCATGTCGACGTGTTCGGCAGACTCGTTGAGTTCGTTCTCCTCGCCGACGGTCGCCGGGTACGCGGCGCCGACGGCCATGTGGACGGTGTCGCCCATCTTCTCGTCGAACAACATGTTGTAGCTGAACCGGTCGATCGCGCGGTTCATGCCGATCCCGAGTTCCCCCAGATACCGGGCGTTGTCGTCGGTGTCGAACACGCCCGCGAGCACGTCCTCGTTGCGGGCGGCGGAGAACGACTC
>JAHENP010000323.1 GCA_018609965.1 Haloferacaceae archaeon | reverse complement strand
GGACGGCCGACAACGGAACACCGCGGACGAACACCCACAACACCGCCAACAGGAGGGCGTTGACGAGCCACCGCCGCATCAGTGCTCACCCCCGCTCGACTCGGCGGGCACACCCTCGACCCCACCCTCCGGCGGGAGGACAGCGTCGACGTAGCCGGCGGTGTCGGTCGCCGCCTCCCCCGCGGTCGCGGCGGCGTCGAGGACGAACTCCGCGCCGACGCCGAACCCGACGAGCGCGACAACCAACGTCGCCACCACGACTGCCTCGACGGCCAGTCCGCGTGCGCCGACCGCCTGTCCACCGTCCGCGGCTGCGGCGGTCGCCGGCTCGCGGCCGCCGGTCTGCCACCGCTTCGGCAACGCAGTCTCGACGCGTGTGGACGGCTCCCCCCAGAACACCGCGTTCCACGACCGGGTGACGTACGCGATGGTGAACACCGCGCCGACCACGGTCGCCGCCAGCCCGACCCAGGCGAGCGTCGCCGCCACGCCCGAGCCGGCGGCACCGGCGACGACACCGACCCGGAACACGAGCAGCTTCCCGAAGAAGCCGAGCAACGGCGGGACGCCGATCAGCGACAGCCCGCCCAGCAGGAACGCGGCCGCCAACACCGGCGCCCGCCGCGCCAACCCGCCCAACTGGTCGAACTCGACGGAGCCGACCGTGTCCTGGAGCGTGCCGACGACCAGGAACAACAACGACTTGGCAAGAGTGTGGTTGAACGCGTACACGAGCGCGGCCGCGATCCCGAACGCCGCGAGCGTCTCGCCGGGGGCGCTCGCGGGCACCGGCAGCCCGGGCGCGGTCGCCGCCACGCCCAACGGGACGACCACGAACCCAATCTGTGCGATCGAGGAGAACGCCAACACCTCAGAGAGCTTCTCGCGGCCGACGGCGGCGACACCGCCGTACAGCGTCGACGCGATCGCCGCGACGAGCAGGAGTGGGCCGACGAACCCCAGCGCGGAGCCGCCGGCGTACTCCGCGGCGGCGAACACGGTGAAGAACAATCGGATCACGGCGTAGATTCCGACCTTCTTGACCACCCCCGCGAGCACGGCCGTCACGGGCGCCGGGGCGGCGTCGTACGCCGCCGGCACCCAGAAGTGGAACGGCACCAGCCCGGCCTTCAGCGCGAACACGGACAAGAGGAGACTCGCCAACCCGAGTGTCGGCGCGACCGCAACGTCGTAAACCGCCGGGTTCGCGAGCCGATCGGCCATCGCCGCCATGTTGAGCGTCCCGGTCGTGGCGTACAGCCCGCCGATCGCGACGAGCATCACCGCACTCCCCAACAGGTTCAACACGACGTACGACAGCGCCGCCCGCGTCTCGTCGGGCCCAGACCGGAAGACGACCAACACGTAGCTGGCCATCAACATCACCTCGAACCAGACGAACAGGTTGAACACGTCGCCGGTGAGGAACGCCCCCGCCACCCCCGCGATCATGAAGTGGTACAGTGGGTGGAAAGAGAGCCGTTGGCCCTGCGGGGAGACGGAGACGACGGCGAACACGAGCGCCGGCAGCGTCACCACCCCCGACAGGCCGAGCATCGACGCCGACAGCCCGTCGGCGACGAGCGTGATCCCGTACGGCGCCGGCCAGTTCGAGAGGTAGTACGGCAGCGGGCCGCTGGCACCGACGACGACACGCGTGAACACCGCGGCCGTCGCCAGGGTGTAGCCGACCCCACCGACCAGACTCACCGCCTTGGTGAGCCGGCCGTTGCTCCGGACGACGAGCGCGAGGATTGCCGTTGCCAACGCCACAACCACCGGCGCGACCACGACCGGGTCGTTGACCGCCGCGGCGGTCACAGCCCCTCACCCCCGAGTTCGTAGGTGTCGATCGTGCCGTGTTCCTCGTACACCCGGTAGGTCAACACGAGCGCGAGCGCGGTCGTCCCGAAGCCGATGACGATGGCCGTGAGGACGAGCGCCTGGACCAACGGGTCCGACGGCGCCGTCGCCTCCCGGAAGTCGCCGACCGGCGCGGCCCCGATGAACCCGCCCATCGTGACCAAGTAGACGTTCGCGGCCTGTGAGACGATGGCGACCCCCCAGACGACACGCACCACGTCTCGTCGGAGCACCAGAAACGTCCCGAGCGCGAACAACGTGCCGAGCACGCCCGCGAGCAACCACTGGGTCACTCGCCACCCACCTCCGAGACGACGGTGAGCAGGCCACCGACGACCGTGGCGTACACACCCAGATCGAAAACGAGCGCCGTCGCCACCTCTAATTCCCCGTACAACGGGAGCCCGTGCGGGAACCACACTCCCTGTGTGAGAAACGCCCCGCCCAGAAACATCGGCGCGACGCCGCCGGCGACCGCCACCGCCAGCCCAACCCCGAACAACGAGCGGTACCACTCCGTCGCGGCGTGGACGCCCTCGCCGCCGGCGCTCGCGTCGCCGAACAACGTCGTCTGGAGGAACTCTCTGCCGAAGGTGACGTAGACGAGCACCGCCGCCGTCGCCGTCAACACCGCGCCGATGAACCCCCCGCCGGGGCGGTTGTGGCCCTGGAACAACAACGCCAACGCGGTGACGACGATGATCGGGACGACCAGCCGGACGATCGTCTGTGCGATCACGGTCGTCCCGTAGCCGCTGGGGCGGGCGCCGACGGCGCCGCCGTCCGTGCGGGCGTCACCCTCCTGTCGGGCGTCGCCGTTCGGTCGGCTCCCACCCCTGGGAGTGTCGCCGTGACGAGTGCCGGGAGTGCCACCGTCCGAGCGCACCTGCCGTTGTTCAGTGGCACTGTCCGACCCCGTCTCGGTGTCTGTGTGTCGTGTCACTGCGTCTCACCCTGGTTTCGCATCCGGATCAGCGTCAACACCGCCAACGCCGCCATCGCGACGACGGCGATCTCCCCCATCGTGTCGGTGGCCCGCAGGTCCACCAGAATTACGTTGACCACGTTCGAGCCGCCGCCGAAGTCGCTGAAGAACGCGCCGTGTCCACCCGGCGGGAGGTTCGCCCGCTGTATCAACACCCCGGACAACGGCTCTGCGGGCGACGCGCTCGTCGACAACACGACCGTCAGGAAGACGGTGACGCCGACGACACTCGCGACGGCGCCGTCCCGGAGCACCCGGAGCCGCGAGGGGCTGCCGTAGTAGGCGGGGAGCCGGTTCAACACCAGCAGGAACAACACGAGCACCAGCGTCTCGACGACCAACTGCGTCAGCGCCAGATCCGGCGCGTCCGAGAGGATGTAGAAGACCGCGACCATGAACCCCAGAATCGACAGCGTGAGCACGCCGGCGACGTGGGAGGGGGCGACCGTCACGGCGGCGGCGCCGACGACGGCTACCACCAACACTGTGACGAACGCCGGGGTCGTCCCCGGTGGCACCGACACCGCCGGCAGCCTCGCGCCGGCGACGGCGTACGCCGACAGCGTCACGACGGCCGTCGTCCCGACCGCCCAGGCGGCGTACGTCCGCACCAGCCCGGTCTGGACCCGGTTGCCGACCCGGCGGCCGCCGGTCGTCAGCCCGTCGACACCGTTGTCGTACCACCAGTTCGCGCGGGCCGGCCCGGCCAGTAACCGCCGAACCCCCTCGTGGAGCCAGTCGTACGTCGGCCACAGCAACGCGCCGGCGACGATGGTGATCACGGACATGATCACCGCCGGCTTGAGCTTCGTCGGCAGCCCGATACTGAACGAGTGTGCCTCGCCCGCGACGGCACTCGCGTACACGTCACCGACGAGGGTGTCGACCGCCAACTGCGGGTCGACGCTGATCACGCCGACGACGACCGCCAACACGGACGGCGGGACCACCATCGCGAGCGGCGGTCGGTGGACGTGTCCCAACCCGTCTGGGCGGTCGCCGAGGAACAACGAGAGAAACTTGATCGAGTAGAGGAACGTGAACACGCTGCCGACGACGGCGACGATTGGGACGAGCCACGCGAGCCCGCCGGCGGCGTGACCCACCTCGTAGGTCGCCTCGAACAACAGCTCCTTCGAGTAGAACCCGTTGAACGGCGGCAGTCCGGCCATCGACAGCGACGCCACGGCGGCGATCACCGCCGTCACCGGGAGGTCGTGGCGCAGTCCGCTCAGCCGGTCGATCTTCCGGGTGCCGGCCTCGTGGGCGACGATCCCGGCGACGAGGAACAACGCGGCCTTGAACGAGGCGTGGTTGAGCACGTGAAACGCCCCGGTCTCCGCGCCGAGCCCGTTGGCGGCACCGAACCCGGCGGTGATCAACCCGAGGTGTGAGGCCGTCGAGTACGCCAACAGCTCCTTGATGTCCGTCGCCGCCACCGCGAGCACGGCCGCGACCGTCATCGTCACCAGCCCGAGCACGAGCACGAGCCACGACCACGCGGGGACGACCCCTTCGACCCCCTCCGGCAGGAAGAACGGGCGGAACCGACCCAACAGGTAGACGCCGGCTTTCACCATCGTCGCGGAGTGGAGAAACGCCGACACCGGCGTCGGTGCCTCCATCGCGTTCGGGAGCCAGACGTGAAACGGCACCTGCGCGGACTTCGTCGCCGCGCCGACCCCGACGAGCAACAGTGCCGGAACGAACAACCCGGCGGCCCGGAGCCGGTCGCCAACCGCGCCGGCGTCGGCGAGCAACGAGTCTGCGCCCGCGATCAGCGTCGTCTCGCCGGCCCACGCGAGCAGGAGGAAGCCAGCGAGCATGAACAACCCCCCCGCGACCGTGATCAACATCGACTTGCGGGCGGCGTACTGGGAGTCGGCGGCGGTCGTGTAGTGGCCGATCAGGAGGAACGAGGAGAGACTCGTCAGCTCCCAGAAGGTGAACAACGCGAACAGATCACCCGCCAACGCGACCCCGAGCATCGACCCCATAAACGCCAACATCGTGGCGTAGTACTTCGCCTGCCCCGGCTCGCCGTGCATGTAGCCGCCGGAGTACACCAACACGAGCACGCCGACACCGGAGGCGAGAAACGCGATCAACAACGCGAGGCCGTCGACGTACAACGCCAGCGACACGTCGAGCGACGGCACCCACTCGACGGCGTAGCGAGTGCCGCCGTCGCGGCCGACGCCGGCGGCGTACAGCCGCCCGACGAGCGCCAGACAGACCGCCGCCACCCCGGCCGCGTAGTAGGCCGTGCGCTCGCCGGCCAGCCGGTAGACGGCGGGCGCGAGCGCCGCCCCGAGGAACGGGAGAAAGACGACGGCGAGGACGGTCTCGATCACACTCCCGTGTCGGCGCGACTCGAACTTGAGTGTTGTCAAAGCCCGTGGGGGTCGCGCGCGACTCCCCCGGCCGTTCTGTCACGGTTCGTCACCCGTGACCGGGATCGTTTCGGGGTTCGTCGAACAGCGTCCGTCTCTCGTCCGGTTCCGTCGACACAGGGTGGCTGTCGGCCGAGAGTTCAGTCGCCGAGAGCGAACTCAATCGTCGACGGCGATTGTCGTCACCGGGACGCCGGCGGTTCGTGTGACGTGTTCTGCGACACTGCCGGTGACGAGTCGGTCGATCCCCTGGCGGTTGTGGGTCCCCATCACGACGAACCCACACTCCCAGTCGTGGACGGCGCCGACGATCGACTCGCCCGGTTCGCCCTCGGCGGTCACCCGTTTCAACGAGATCGTCTCGTCGACGCGGTCGGCGACGGCCTCGAAGACGGCTTCCGGCTCCCGCGTCTCGGCGGTCGTCTCGTCGCCCGCGCCGTCCGGATCGACCACATGGAGCGCCAACAGCTCCGCGTCCAACGCGGCGGCCAAACTGTTGGCGTGGTCGACGACCGGGTCTACGTCGCCGTCCCCGGCGACCGGGAGGAGGATGCGCTCGTACTCCATCGTGTCTCCGAGTCGCGCCAGCGGGGAGTTAACTCCTCGTGTTTCC
>JAHENP010000322.1 GCA_018609965.1 Haloferacaceae archaeon | reverse complement strand
GGACGGCGAAGATCATCGTGAACCCGCCGATCAACACCCGCCGCGGCTCCAACCGTGCGCCCGTCTCACTGCTCACGTCCGTTTGGGCGGGTGGCTCGCTCTTAGTCTCTCCGGAGTCGTGACTGCCCGAGGTTTTTCTGGAGTGCCGCATAATTTCGGGGCGAGCCGATGGCCCATGTCGAACGTGTCTCCGTGGAAGGGTTCAAGACGATCGCGGAGTTGTCCGTCGAGCCGGGACAGTTCACTGTCGTCACCGGCCGGAACAACTCCGGGAAGACCTCGCTGTTGGAGGCGGTTCGACTGGGGTGTGAGCCGGAGACGGTTCGGGGATTTCGGGCAGAGCCGACAGCGATTGACGAAAACCCTCTGTCTGAGACGGGAATCTCCTCACAGATTCGACGGGGGTCGTCGGAGGCCGTTGTTGAGACGGCTACTGACGCCGAATCCGGGAGGTTGAAACTTCAGCAAGTGTCCGACTCTCACGCCCGAGAAGTGGTTGCCGGAGTCGTAGTAGATCTGCTTGAGCAGCTTTTCGACGGAGACTCGTCTCTCAAAGAAGAATTCCAAAGTAGACAAGCGAGTAAATCAAACGAGCGTTCGAGAGTCACACTTCGCGGATTGGTCACAGAGTTTCTCACCGGTGTTGACACTGAACTGTCGAGCTGTGTAGTCAAATACACCACAGAAAAGAAACAGTACCCGATAGTTAGCCGACCGGAGGTAGTTCGTGACTTGCTATCCAGTTTCGGCATCTCGGATGTGGCTAAGAAACTTGGCGAAGATAATTTGGAAAAGCTTGGAGTCACGCACACCGACTCTGGGATGGGTGCGTTCACTACTCCTCGTAATCTGGTATTCGCACCCGACACGTTTCCAGACGGAAAACCAGACACTCGCGTCCCCACGAAGTTCGTCACCCACGGCACCACCGTCGACGCGGACGACGACGACCCAGTGAAGACGGACGACATCGGTGACTTCCTCCGCGAGAAGGGGATTCTGGAGGACCTGAAGACGTTCACCCTCGACGACCTGATCTTCGACCCCGACGACGGCGAGAAGTACGCCGTCCCGTTCGACCAGATGGGCGATGGGTTCCAAGCCATCGTCGCCCTCCTGTGGGAACTGCTGGACGACGACCTGCCGGAGGTGGTGTTTCTCGAAGAACCGACGACGCACATGCACCCCGGCTACGTCCGCGAGGTGGTGTACTTCCTGATCCAACTGGCGATGGAGGACGACGTACAGTTGTTCGTCACCACCCACAGCAACGATTTCCTGAACGATTTGTTCGCCGAGAACCTGCGCGAGGAGGAAGTCGCGTTTCTAGAGGAGGAGTTCAAACTGTTCCAAATGCAGGACGGCGGCGCGAAGACACTGGACTACCGCGAAGCCGAGGAGTCGCTGGAGGAACTGATGCTGGACCTTCGCGGGTTATGACGGGGCGACGGGACCGCGTCGTTCTCTGTGAGGGGAGACGCGATGTCCGCCTGCTGAAGCGGTTTCACGACCGCGAACGACAGTGTTCGTGTGACACCTTCCACGGCGGCAACCACACCGCAGACGAGCTGAAGAACTTCGAGTCGAACAGACTCCAGCAGTTCACCGGACGGCGGAACGCAGACGACGTGTTCCTCAAATCCGAGGGCGGGCTCGAAGAGCTGAAGCCGTTGTTCGCGCGGCTCGCGAGAGCGTTGTTCCACACGTTCGAGGTCGCGGTGTGTCTGCTCGTCGATCTCGACAGAGACGACCACGACCGCTGGGACGGCCCCGCGGGAGTCGAACGGTACCACGACCTGATCGAGGATCTGGACAAACGGGTCGGCGACATCTACAGCGCCGACTGCGGGGTCGAGCACGACCAGTTCCACCTGCGAGGCGAGGCGTTACTCGCAGCGCAGGCGACGTTCACGCACGACAGATACGCCTCGGCATCGTTCGACGTGCTCGCCTTCCGGTCGAGTCTCGAAGACGCCGCCGGGATCGGCGACGAGGACGACGCGGAGACGGAGCGAGTGAAGGTTGACACGTTCCTGACGGAGAACCCGGAGCCGTTCGACCGGTTGTTGTGAGCGACACGTCTCCCACAGCCGGCGCCGCTACCGTTCCTCCACTCCGGAGAACTCGAACCGTGCGCCGCCGTCGGCACTCGCCGTCACGGTGACGCTCCACCCGTGGGCCTCGGCGACGTCGCGGACGATACTCAGCCCGAACCCGGTTCCAGCCTCGGCGGTGGAGTAGCCCGGGTCGAGCACCGCCGACCGGTCCTCACTCGGGATTCCGGGTCCGTCGTCTTCCACGTAGAACCCCTCCGGGAGATCACCGATCCTGCTCGTCACGTCGTCGGGCCCGTGTTCGACCGTGTTCCGCAACACGTTCTCCAACAGCTGTTTGAGCTGGTTCTCGTCGGCACACACCGTCGTCTCGCTCTCGACGGCGAGTTCCGCCTGGCCGGTCTCGACGGTCTCCCAACAGGTCTCCACCAGCGGGCCCAACTCGACGGGCTCTGTCTCACTGATCGTCTCACCCGCCCGAGCCAGCGAGAGCACGTCCTCGATGAGCTCCTCCATCCGGCTCTGTGCACGCGCGACGACCTCCAGATGCTCACTCTCACACGCTCCCTGTGCCAGTTCGAGCCGTCCTTTCGCGACCGTCAGCGGGTTCCGCAGGTCGTGGCTCACGGTGCCCGCAAACTTGTCGAGTCGGTCGCGTTCCTCCTCGA
Source organism: Haloferacaceae archaeon (assembly GCA_018609965.1). GTDB lineage: Archaea > Halobacteriota > Halobacteria > Halobacteriales > Haloferacaceae > JAHENP01. Next base: position 4,944 of record JAHENP010000322.1, on the reverse strand, counting down.
CGCGTTGTTCGCGCTGCTTGCGCTCGGAGATCTCCCGGCTGTTGACGACGAACCCCTCGATAGCGGGGTTGTCCAGTTGGTTGTTGCCGATCGATTCGAGCCAGATCCACGAGCCGTCCCCGCGACGGAACCGGTACTCGACGCTCGGGGTCAGCTCCGGGTCCGCGACCGCCTCCGCGAACGCCGTCTGCACTGCCTCCGTGTCGTCCGGGTGGATGAACTCGAAGGCGTCGTCACCGAGCATCCTCTCGGGGTCGTTTCCGAGAATCCGGGCGGCGGAGGGGCTCTGGTACTGGTAGTTCCCCTCCGCGTCCAACACGCTGATCACGTCACTCGACTGCTCGATGAACGCCTGGAACCGTCGCTCCCGGTGTCGTCGGTCCGTCACGTCGAAACAGATCCCGTACGCACGCTGGGTGTCTCCGGCCGAGTACGGGATCATCCGAACCACGAAGATTCGCTCGCCCGCAGCCGTCGGAATCCGCAGTTCCTCCTCGACGACTGTCTCGGCCCGTGCCCGGCGAGCGAGCGACTCCACCGCCGACTCCCCCGACGCCGAGTCCAACAGCTCCCCGAGTCTCCTCCCGGTCACGTCGCTGTCTGCGATCTCGAACGTCCGTTCGAACGTCTCGTTGATCGTCTCGACGACGGGACAGCCGTCGTCGAACCGGATCTCGACGATCGGGTCGCCCAACTGCTCGAACAACGCGTTGGCCCGGTCGTGTTCGGCCGCGACCATCTGCTCGCGTTTCCGCGCCAACTCCTGGCGCCGCGTCGCCCGTTGCATCCCGCTGGAGACGAGCTCCCCCCAGATCCGCAGCGCGTGTGAGAACTGTTCTGACCACGCCGGCTCTCCGTCGACCCAGTCGAAGCCGACGAACCCGGTGAGTTCCCCGTCGAAGGAGATCGGCGAGGCGATCACCGACTCGATCCCCCGCCGGGTCAACAGCTCCCGTTCGGCGGCGGCCGCCGGCGGGAGGTTGCCGACGCTGCGAACGTCGATCACGTCACGACGCTCCAACTGCGCCGTCCACCAGGCGAACTCCTCCGTGGAGAGCTGTTGGAGGCTGTCGACGTGTGGCTCGACGCCGTCTGCCGCCCACTCGTGGGTGTTGGTGAACGTCTCCGGCTCGTCGAGTTGGAACACGTAGCTCCGGTCTGCGCCGACGAGCGTCCCCATCGTCTCCAGTGATCTGTCCACTTTCCTGTCGATCCCCGTCTCACCGACGCCGAGGAGATCACTCGCCAACTCCGTGAGTTCCGTCGTGAGCGACTCCAGAAACTCGGTTCGGTCCGTCCCGTCCGTATCGACCTCACGGAGCGTCCCGACCGACCCGTTGAAGCTGTCCCCCTCGTACGGGAGCACGCCCATCTTGTCCTCACAGACAACCGGCGTGCCCTCTCGTGACTGGATCGCGACCTCGAAGCTGACCGTCTCCGGGCCGTCCGCCGACAACAGCCGCCCCAGGTGGTCTTCTGCCCGGCTGACGGCCGCGCGTGACTTGAACAACGACGGGGTGTTGCCGACGATCGTCTCCCGGTCGTAGCCGACCAACTCGACGAGTTCGTCGTTGACGTGTGTGAACCGGCCGGTCTCGTCGATCACGTACACCGGATCACTGAGCGCCTCGACGATGGTCTCGTACTCCGAGAGCGCGCGTTCGCGTTGCTTGCGTGCGGTGATGTCGTTGCCGATGACCGCGGCGCCCGCCGGCTCGTCGCCGTCGCCGGGCACCGGCGTGACTCTGAGGTTCGTGATCACCGACCCGTCGTCTCGTTCGAGGGTGGCGTCCAGCTCCCCCTCGTCGATCTCGCCGGCCAACACCCCGTCGACGAGCCGTTCCCAGTCGGCGAACGTCTCTGGGCCTCGGAAGACCCCCTCGAAGGCGCCCATCGGCGCCCCGATGGCCGCCTCACGCGACATCGGCACGTCGCTCAGACTCGCCTCGTTGACGAACGTGATCCGTCTGTCTTCGTCGTACACCCACGCCGCGTCGTTGATCGAGTCGAGCACCGTCTCGTGGCGCTCCAGTTCCGCCTTGCGCCGTTGCCGCTCCGTGACGTTCCGGGCGATGAGCAGGTGTTGACCGGGGACGATGTCGGCCGCGACGGAGTACTCGACCTCCCGCTGCCGGCCGTCGGCGGCCGAGACGGTCAACACGTCACGCCCAGTCTGTTCGTCCAGCCCGACACTCCCATCGAACTCGACCCCGTCGGGGAAGAACTCGCCGAGTGACTGCCCACGGAGTTCTGTCCGTTGTATCCCGCAGATCCCCTCTGCGGCGGGGTTGGCCTCGATGATCCGACCGTGGTCGTCGAGGAGGAACTGCGCGTCGAACGCTTCCTCGAACCCCGCCCGGTACTGGTCGCTCGCCCGTCTGAGGTCGGCCAGATCCTCCGTGCTGTTCGGCGCGGGCACACAGGGGACGGACAGCGACATGGTCGTGCCGGCGTCAGTCGTCGTCGCCTCGACAGTGCCGTCGTGGTCGGTGACGATCCAGTGGACGAGCCAGAGACCGAGCCCGGTGCCGTGGATCAACGGCGTCTCGACGCCCGGTTCGAGCACCTTCCGTTCCTGCTCGTCGATCCCCGGCCCGGTGTCGGTGACGCCGATCTCGACGCTCCCGGGGGTGTGCTCGACGGTGATCGACACCGACGGGTCGTCACCCCCGTGTTTGACGCCGTTTTCGACGAGTTCCCGCACGGCCCGTCTGAAGCTGGGCAACAGCCGCGCCGTGGTGTCCGTCTTCCCCTCGACTGTGATCGAAGCCGACGGGAACTCCCGACCCACCTCTGCCGCGACCTCCCGGAGCAACGCGTCTAGATCCGTCCCCGTGCGCTCGTGGTCCCGGTCGAGTATCTCCTCGACCTCGCGAGCCTTCTCACACAGCTCGATGAGCCCGTCGATCTTGTCGAGCGCGGCGCCAGCGGGAGCAAACGAGTCGAGCTGTTCGGCCGTGCGTTTCGTCTGGCCCCGGATCACGGTCATGTCGTTGCGGATGTTGTGCCGGAGCACCCGATTGAGGACGTTGACGAGGTTGGTCCGTCGCGTGAGTTCTGCCTGGTGACGTTGCCGTTCGAGTTCTCGTTCCAACAGCCGCGAGACGAGATCGGCGAACAACAGTTCGTCCGGTCCGAACGCCTCCTCGCGTGCGTCGTTGGCGACGAAACAGAGCGTGCCGTACGGCTCCTCGTCGAGGTAGAGCGCGGTCCCGTGGTAGCAGTCGAGATCGTGTGTCTCGAAGGCCGGGTCGCCGTCCCACCCCTGTGCGGGCGCGTCGTGGAGGGCGATCGGGCCGTCCGTCTGGATCGTCTGGCGACAGTACGTCGTCTGGAGATCGAGTTCGAGCCCCTCCGGGAACTGCTCTCCCTGCGGATCGGTGCTGACTGTCGCCTCCCACTGGCCCGTCTCCGTGTCGATCCGCGCGAGGTGGGCGTTGTCCGCGCCGAGATACTGTTCGCCCAGTTCGAGCGCCTCGCGCGCCTTCTCCTCGAACGGCGCGCTCCGTTGTCTCGTCTCTTCGAGCCGTCGTCTCGCCTCGCTGGCGGTCAGTGTTCGTGATGCCATCTATCAGTAATCGCCGAGCGTCTCGTCGAGCGTCTCTCCGACGCCGACCACCAACACACCTGTAACCGGCCTGACCCTGCAACGACTGCGTTCACTCGTTACTACTGCTTTCGGCTTGCTTTTGGATCAACCTTCTACTTTTTCACCTAGAAAATATTTTTGATAAACTGAGTGACAGAGTTAGAAGCGGCTCTCAGAGCGCAGTCGGTCGGATTAGGTGTGGGCGACAGGGCGTCGGGAGGTCGGGTGGGTTACCTCTCCGGCTCGGGCCGGTCACCCGTCCGACTCGGGGGGTGTCACGCCGCTCGCGTCCCCGTCACCCAGATCGCGCCGCATCGCGATCTCGAACCACGGACACAGACGGAGTTGGCGGTAGAACTCGGGGTTGTCGTGGAGATGTTCGTAGTCGACCCACAGCAGGCCGGCGATCTCCTCCTCGTCGGGGTCCAACGACACGTCAGACAGCGTCACCTGGAGGACGGCACACACCTCCCACTCCAAGCCGGCGTTCTCGTAGTAGCGCTTGTACTCGAAACGGTCGGTCACTTCGAGATCGTCGTACTGGTCGGGGCTGATCCCCAGTTCCTCGTCGAGCCGTTGACGCGTGGCGGCCGCCTGGCTCTGCCCCTCGACCGGGTGGGAGGCGACGGTGCCGTCCCAACAGGTGTCCCAGAGCCGTTTGTCGTGGGCGCGCTGTGCCAGCAGAATCCGACCGTGGTCGTCGAAGACGAGACAGGTGAACGCGCGGTGACGAATCCCGTCACCCGTGTGGGCGTCGAGCCGGTTGACCGTCCCCTGCGGCTCGTCGTCCGGGTCGACGGCGATCACGTCCTGGAGCGCGTTCTCGTGGGCTGGTGCCTCGCTTCCGTCGGCGGCGGGGGTGTCGTCGGCGCTCATACGGCGACAGACGGGAACCCGTATGAAGGTCTTTCCGGTCCACCGTCTCGACTCCGAACTACTGTCTCGACTCCGGTCTCTCGTCTCGACTCCGAACTATCGTCCGCTACCCCAGCCGCTCGTCTAGGATGAGTCGGGTCTTCGTCCCCTCCACGTCCTCAACCTCCCGGGCCCGCGAGATCAGCTCGTTCACCGCGCCGGTGTCGACACAGTCGACCACCAAGACGATGTCCTCCTCGCCGGACACCTGCCAGACGAAGTCCACCTCCGGCCAGTCGGCGAGCCGGTCGGACACCTCACCCGTGTCGACGTTCATGTCGACGCTGATCTCCACCATCGCCTTCACGTTCCCCGTCCGGGTGGTGACGGTGAACCGCTCGATGATCCCCTCCTCGCGCATCCGGTCGACGCGGTTGCGGACCGTCCCCTCGCTGGTGCCGACCGCGTCGGCGATCTCTGTGTACGGCGTCCGTGCGTCG
>JAHENP010000321.1 GCA_018609965.1 Haloferacaceae archaeon | reverse complement strand
CGAAGCATGCACGCGAACACAGTCGGCGGTATTCAAATTTCCGCCACGACAGCGGCACAGACAGCCGAACAGCCAGCGGTCTCTGCGGAGGTGGCTCGATGAGCACCGACGAGCCGCAGGACGCGCCAGCCGACGCGACCACGGCGAGCGACACAGTCGGGACGGACGACACGCCCACCACCACGGCCGACCCCACCGACATCGGGGTCTGCGTCGGCGTCGAGCACTTACTCGTCGCCGCGCCCGCGACGGGGAGCGTCGGCACGGCGTTGGTCATCGAGGGCGATCACCTCCACGAACGACACGCGATTCTCGCGGCGGCGGCGACCGCGATGCAGGCGCGAGGCTTCGACGATCCCACCGGCGAGGCGCAGTTGTTCGAGGCGATGTGGCACCAACTGCGCCCGCAGGTGTACAACGCCGCGACGCGGGCGGTGCGACACGCCCGGCGGTTCGACGCGCCGCGGCTGGTGGTCGGCCAACGACACACCGGCGAGGCGACGCTGTGGCGTCGCCGGACGGTCTCGGAGTTGGCGGCGTGGCTCCCCGCGGCGCTCCGGCGCGCGGTCGTCGAGAAAGCCCGCGAGGCGGGCGTCCCGGTCGTGCGCCACGCGGCGGACATCTCGCGTGGCGTCTGTCACGAGTGTGACACGCGCGGCCGGGTCGACGACCGGGAGTTGGTGTGTCGCAGCGAGGACTGTCCCGTGCGCCGGGTCCCACAGGGGGTGAGCGGCGCGGTGCGGCTCGCGCGGCGGGGGAGCCAGTAGCCGGCCGTCCGATACGTCTCGCCTCTCCCCGAGTGTGGCTCACGCTGGGGTGATCACGAGCCGCTCCGGCGTGTCGCTGAGCAACGCGAGATCACTCGGCTCGATGCGCGTCTCGTGGCCCGCGGCGTCGAGCGTCCCCCGCAGGTCGTCGAGTCGGGGGTAGTTGCTCGCCTCCGAGAGCATCGTGATCGGGGAGACACGAACCTCCTCGCTGGCGACGCGGGCGAACTCCAACAACGACTGCTCGTGGAACTCGTATGAGAGCTGCTCGGCGTACACAAACAAGAGGTGCGCCGAGACGACAAGATCGAACTGATCGTCCTCGAACGGGAGATCCGGGAGTTCCGCCTGCACGTATCTGTCCGTGTCGTGGTGTTGTCTGTAATCCGGCAGAAACGTCTCTGTCGCCTCCTCGAAGTGTTCGATTACCTCGGAGATGTCGTCGTAGTACGCCCAGACGAAGCGGTCGGCGTCTGCCGTCTGCTTGAACCGACGACGAGCCTCCGTGATGTCACGCCGGCACTGTTGTTCGAGTGCCTCTGGTGTGTGTCTGTACAACACGTCGGCTCCCGTGGCGTCGATTCCACGGGAACGGGCGGCAGCGGTGAACGCACACGGTCCCGACGGACAGTCGAGTACCGACGAGAACTGAAACTCGTCGAGATCGAACCCGAAGATCTGTTCGTACTCCCTGGGTGTCCGCCCTGCAAACATGATGTCTTCGAGCTGCATCCGCCCCGACCCGTTGTCTGATGCCATGCTCATCGATGCACAATTTGACCTATATGCTTTTTGCTAAGTATAATATTAGATGTAACTATAGATCGCACACTACGCAGCGCTGCCGTCACTCGTCTCGCAGAGAGAACGTGGCGACATCAAGAGGGTGACAGATTGGCCCCGAGGCGGGGGGTTGCCACGGGTTCGGTATCAGTCCAACCCCTCGGTGTACCCCGACACCATCGACTCGACGTACTTCGCGACCACGTCCACCTCCAGATGGACGGGGTCGCCGACGGACTTCTCCGACAGGGTCGTCACCTCGTAGGTCGTCGGGACGATAGCGACCTCGAACCCGTTCTCGTCACGCTCCGCGACCGTCAGCGAGATGCCGTCGAGCGCGATCGACCCCTTCGGGACGACGTAGTCGTCGAACCGCTCGGGGAGATCGAAGCCGAACCGCCAGTCTTCCCCGACCTGTTCGATCGACCGGATCGTGGCGGTGCCGTCGACGTGGCCCTGTACGAGGTGGCCGTCGAACCGACCGTCTGCGGGCAACGCTCGCTCGACGTTAACCAGGTCCCCGACCTGAAGGTCGTCGAGATACGTCTTCGCGACCGTCTCCGCGGCCAGAAACACCTCGAACCAACTGCCCGTCTCCGCGTCTGTCTCCGCCACGACGGCGCCCCCGTCCGTCGCGGGGGTGTCGTCTGCCGCTCTGCTCCGTCCGTCGTCTGCGTCGTCCGGCCGGCCGTCGCCGCTGCCGAACGACTCGACGGTGAGACAGACGCCGCTGACTGCGATCGACTGGCCGTGGTGGAGGTCGTCGAGCCCCTCGCTCGCGACCCGCAGTCGGAGCCCCTCGCTGGTCGCCTCGCGTGCGGTCACTTCGCCCGTCGTCTCCACGATTCCGGTGAACACACACGAACTAGGGGTTCAGTTCTGGAAAGCGTATCGTTCTCGTGATGCGGGAACGGCCGCGGGGGAGGACTACGCCTCCCGCGTCTCCTCGACGACCGCGCGGAACCGCTCGGCGCGGCGAGTGATCTCCTCGTAGTCCTCGTTCCTGACGGCGTCGCCGGGAACGAGCGCAGATCCGGCACCGACCGCGACCGCACCCGCCTCCAGAAACGCGGCGGCGTTGTCCGGGTCGACACCGCCGGTGGGGAGTAACGGAATCTGGGAGAGCGGGCCCTGCAGTGCGCCGATGTGCTCTGGCCCGACCGTCTTCGCGGGGAACACTTTCACCAGATCAGCGCCCTGTTCGTACGCCTCGGCGGCCTCTGTTGGGGTCATGATCCCCGGCGCGACCAGTGTCCCGTGACGATTGCAGGTCGCGATCACGTCGGTGTGACTCGACGGCGAGACGACGAACTCTGCGCCGGCAGCGATCACCGACTGTGCCGTCTCCCCGTCGATCACCGTCCCCGCGCCGACGGTCGCCTCGTCGCCGACCGCAGACTGGAGTCGGCGGATCGTCCCCGGCGCGTCGGCGTTGTCTGCGGTCACCTCGATTACCTCGACCCCACCGGCGAGCAACGCCTCCGCGACGGCGACCGGGTCACCCTCGTCGACACCACGCAACACTGCGACGACGCCGCTCTCCCGGATCGTCTCGAACGTCTCCTGACTCATGTGCGAGTGAACCGTTGGCGGCGGTATGAACCTGTGGGTGTCCCGGGGGAGACCCACTCGTCTGTCAGTTGCACCGTCGGTCGCGCAGTGTACACGTTTATCCGTCTGCCGCGCCGAACGTAGCTATGAACGTCGTTCCGGACACGAGCGCGGTCGTCGACGGCCGGGTGTCCGAACGGGTCGCCGACGGAACGTACACGGAGACGACAGTGTACGTGCCGGAGGCGGTCGTCGCGGAACTGGAAGCACAGGCCAACGACGGACGCCAGACCGGCTGGGACGGGCTCGGCGAACTCCAGGAGCTCGCGCGGCTCGACGACGAGGGCGCCGTGGAGGCGGTGTTCGTCGGCGACCGCCCCACCGACCACCGGGTGGACGGCGCAGACGAGGGCGCCGTCGACGGGCTCATCCGGGAGGTGGCGGTCGAACACGACGCCACGCTACTGACGGCAGACTACGTCCAGGCGGAGACGGCAGAGGCGACCGGTGTCCCGGTCGAACACGTCGAGGCGGTCGACCGGACGGTGACGGACGACGGGCTGTCGATCGAGCAGTTCTTCGACGAGCAGACGATGTCCGTCCACCTGAAGACCGGCACCGTCCCGAAGGCCAAGCGTGGCGCCATCGGCGACATGCACTACCAGCAGATCGGTGACGCGCCGACGGCAGAAACACAGATGTCCGAGTGGGCCGACGACGTGGTGGAGACGGCCCGCACGTCGACGGACGGCTTTCTCGAACTGTCGGAGCCGGGGATGCAGATCGTCCAGTACGAGGACTACCGGATCGCCGTCGCACAACCCCCGTTCGCGGACGGGATCGAGATCACGGCCGTCCGGCCGATCGTCCAGACGGAGTTGGACGACTACGAGTACGCCGACGAGCTCCGTGACCGGATGGAGGAACGCCAACGCGGCGTGTTGATCTCCGGCTCGCCCGGCGCGGGGAAGTCGACGTTCGCACAGGCGGTCGCGGAGTTCCTCACCGACAGCGACTACGCGGTGAAGACGATGGAGAAGCCGCGGGACCTGGATGTGTCCGAGGAGGTGACCCAGTACACCGCCCTGAACGGCGACATGGCGAAAACCGCCGACTCGTTGTTGCTCGTCCGGCCGGACTACACGATCTACGACGAGGTGCGGAAGACGGACGACTTCGAGGTGTTCGCGGACATGCGGCTGGCGGGCGTCGGGATGGTCGGTGTCACCCACGCCACCCGCGCAATCGACGCGCTCCAACGGCTCGTCGGTCGGGTCGAGTTAGGGATGATCCCGCAGGTGGTCGACACGGTCGTGTTCATCGAGGCCGGCGAGATCGACACCGTCTACGACGTACAGACGGAGGTGAAGGTGCCGGAGGGGCTCACCGCAGAGGATCTGGCGCGTCCGGTGATTCAGGTGGTAGACTTCGAGACGAACCGGCCGGCCTACGAGATCTACACGTTCAACCGCCAGGTCGTCACCGTCCCGTTGAACGAGGAGAGCGACAGCCGCGACTCCGGTGTCGACCGGATCGCCCGCCAGGAGATCGAACGCGAGATCCGGTCGGTCGCCCGCGGGCACGTGGAGGTGGAACTGCGCGGCCAAGACGAGGCGGTCGTCTACGTCGACGAAGACGACATCAGCTACGTCATCGGGAAGGGTGGCGGCCGGATCTCCGAGATCGAAGAACGGCTCGGGATCAGTATCGATGTGCGCACCCACGAGGAGAATCCGAGCGCGCAGACGGCCGACCCCAGCGACACCGGCGGCGATCCGGGCGGGGCGACACCGGAGCCACAGGGAACCACCGTGGAGCCGGAGATCACCAGCCGCCACGTCGTGATCCGGATGGACGAACACGTCGGCGAAACCGTCGAGGTGCGCGCCGACGGGGAGTACCTGTTCACCGCGACGGTCGGCCGCGGCGGCGACATCCAAGTCTCGCGGGGGAGCGCCATCGCCGAGGAGCTGGAGGACGCCATCGACCGCAGACAGACCGTGACGGTCGTGCCGAGCTGAGCGTCAGTCGCGGTCGGCGTGTGACTCCAGTCCCGCGAGCCGGCGGATAAACCGCGGGATGGGCTGTGTGTTCCTGAAGAATCCGTCGTCCACAGGGCGGAGCGTCACCTCCTTTCCACAGCCCAAATCAGCGACGAAGGTGTTGTGCTCACCCGTTTTCATCGACAGCGTGTACCGCTTGTCCCCGTCTACTGCCTCGCCAACGTACCCATCCTCGCCAGCGAACACCTCGACGTGTCCGACTTCGTCACTCTCGAACGTGTCGACGTACTCACGGTCGTGACTGCCGAGGCTCATACCTTATATTACCAACTGTGTGTTTATCAATCTTGTTCACCAGCACGAGCGGTTTCGGTACTGGTCACAGGACAACTCGGATGGTGAGGAGTGTTGCGACTCCGACGATCAACACTGAACAGAGTACACTCACAGCAGACGGCCCCAAACTAGCCACAGTGCCCGCCATCGGCAAGTCGAACCACGCCCAGAGATGGTTTCCGAGCGGTTGGCCGTACAGTTGAGCGAAGCCGCTTGCAGCGACGAACACTACCCCAAGAGTGAGGGAACGCTGTACGCCAGCCAACCTCCTGGAATTCTCATTGAGGATGTCGGCTGTCGTCCGTGACCAGTTCCGATAGTACTTCCGGAGGGCGGCCCGTTCACACCCTTCGGGAGGATACGGTTTGCTCAGACGCATGTACTCTCCATCGGTTAATCTCGTTTTGTACCCGGTCTCACCTGTTGTGAGCACTCCGAGGACCATCGTTGCTAGCAGGAAGACGACGCCGACACCGACAAGAAACAGTGCCGAGCCGACCGGTGATTGGCTCGTCTGCGAGACGGCCGTTGCAGCAGTGGTTACAAATCCGATGATAATCGCCCCGATTCGAACTGCTCGTGCAGCAGTTTCGTCGATCTGTCGGAGTGTTGTAACTTGTCGGTTCAGGTTTCGTCGTTGCTCTGTGAGGACAGCGTCACCACGTGGAACATTTCCTTCGTTGGCCGTCGGGTCGTCGTCTGACTCTTCGACCCGCTCTTTCATGCACAAATTCTGTATTTTCGTCGGCTATAACTACTTTGGTTCGATCCGCGGCTGTCGTCACGACGCACCGACACCTCGGCGTTTTAGTCGCCCCCACACGACCGACTCCTGTGACGTTCAGTATCTGCGTCCGCGAGCAGTACACGGACGACGACGGAGCCCGCCAAACCCGTTTTGGGGTCGCGGTGACGACACGCCTCCCAGGGGTCGGAACGCTGTGTCCGTTCGCGTCAGAGAACGGCGCAGTGGCCACACAGTCCCTCGTCAACGTCGAGCTGGGACGGAGAGGGGTTGACTACCTCGACGACGGGTTGGCCGTCAAGGACGCGCTCTCGGCGTTGCTCGCGGCCGACGACGGCAGCCCACAGCGCCAACTCCACGGTGTCGACAGTCAGAGCACGTTCACCTTCTCCGGGGAGGAGTGTCAGGGGTGGTACGGCCACACGAGCGGCGAGAACTACACCGTCGCGGGGAACCTGTTGACCGGGGAGGCCGTGATCGAGGCCGTCGCAGAGACGTACGAGTCGTCGGCGTTCGGGGACGCGCCGTTGGCCGAACGGCTGATCGACGCGCTCGCCGCGGGCCACGCTGAGGGTGGTGACAAACGCGAGGAGCTACCGGTCCAGTCGGCGGCGTTGCTCGTCGAACGGACAGAGAGCCGGGAGATCGACCCGTACTACGAGGACCTGCGGGTGGACGCGACGGAGACGCCGGTGGCGGATCTGCGCGAGACGTACGAGGAGGCGCGACGCGGACAGGAGATTATCCTCGAACGGTACGACGACGGAGACGACGGAGCGAACGCAGGCGACGGAGCGAGCGGAGACGACGAGCGCGCAGATGACGAGCGCGCAAACGACGGAGGGGACACAGTCGACAGTGAGGAGGGAAGCGAGCACACAGACGAGGGCTGAGTCACCGACCTGTCGAAGTGCCCGAAGGAAAGAAGCCACTCGCGCGTGTAGGCGGGCGTATGACAGACGACGACCGGATCACAGAGTTGGAGTCGGAAGTGGCGTCGTTGCGCGAGACCGTCGAGCAACAACAGTTCGTGATCGAGTATCTCTCGGCGGACGCCGACCTGGACGCGCTCGACCCAACCTGTCCCCACTGTGGTGACGGGGAGTTCGTCACCGAGACCGGAATCTCCTGGAAGCGGGTCGAGTGTGAGGCCTGTGGGCACGAGGAGTACATCTGACGGGCAGCTGGTGTCGAGACGGACGGCACCGCGAGCATCAGGGGAACGATAGGCGGGTCGAAACGTTTGAGACGGGGGACAGCGTAGACAACCGGCGTGAGCAAGATCACGTTCCGCGCCGACGACGAACTCGTCAAGCGGCTGGAGGCTCACGACGCCTCGAAGAGTGAGGTGTTGCGTGCGGCTCTCCGGGCGTATCTCGACGGACCGGAGCGTGAGCCCGACCCGCAGGCGACGGGCGACACGGGTGGTTCGACGGCCTCCGAGTTGGGGGAGCTACTCGACCGTGTGCTCGAACAACGACTCCGGAAGCTGTTGGAGACGGAGCAGGGGGACACCCGCCGACCGGCAGACGAGCGACAGCCGGAGTCCACGCGACAGGGTGGATCGGCGGCCGCGCGGCGGGGCCGATCCGCCGGGAGTCGTCGCGGACCGGCGGCCGACCGTCGCCCCGCGGCCAGGGGCCGCCGCGATCCGGCTGTCGTCGTCGAGATCACGGCTCCGGGTCCGGAAGCTGTCTACGGTGCCGTCGAACACACGACACCTCCGACAGACGGGGTCGCGCGGCGGCCGTCAGACACGCGTCGTGGGCGGCCACCCGCCGACGAGGAGCCGGCGTCAGACACAGACGGCAGACGCGCGTCAGACAGACAACAGTCGGGCGTGTCAGACACGGGTCGTCGTGACGCGTCAGACACCGACCACGAGGCAGACGGCGGACCGACGGCCGACGCGTCACACACGGCCGGACAGGCGT
>JAHENP010000320.1 GCA_018609965.1 Haloferacaceae archaeon | reverse complement strand
CCGCGACACGAGAGACGACTCCGCCGTCGCCGCTCGTCTGTAGCGTACTCGCCGTCGCTGCTCGCTTCCGTCTACAGCCGGTCACCAACTCGTCAACGGCGTCGCCGGACCGACGACGGGGTGACCGTCGGGGCCCGCGTGTGTGCGCGGACACGCACGCGCGTGTAGGGTTGAAACGGGTCGAGGCCGTACGTGTTCGTGTATGAGTTCCGTAAGCGACCTCGGCGAGATCTTCGAGTCAGTGACCGGCACCGACGAGATCACCGACGAGCAGGACTGCGACGCCGCGAACAGTGCCGACGGTGACGTCTCCGAGCCGGGCGACGAACTCGAGTTGGAGGCCGTGCGGAACGACCTGCTGGCGGACGCCGCCGACGACATGGACGGCGGCACCCGGTAGGCCGACGGGTTCTTTCCGGTTGGCGTTTCCTGTCTCGTTCCGACAGCGACTGCGTTCTCGACAGTTGGCTCGCGTGGCGGACGCGAGGCGCACGACACACCGACCCACCACCCAGCGCGGTCGGCGGTCGCCTCACAGTCTCACCACTCGACGCGGTAGGCACACCGCTCGCCGCCGTCCTGCCGGCAGGTTGCCCCCACCTCGGTCGTGTTGGCGTAGTCGTCGCTGAACGCCGCGACGGTCGCCTCGACCAGTTCCTGGTCGAAGGCACACGGGTACGGGGTGCGACACTCCACAGTCGCCTGCCGGTCGTCGGTGTCGACGATGTCGTAGGAGCCGATCTCGCCGCCGCGGTGGTTCTGTTGGTACGCGTCGTCGATCGACTCCAGTGCCGCGACCGGGCCGTCGACGAACGGCGGCCACTCGGCGTTTTCTGGGGTCGACTGGGCGATCCGTTTGAGTGTGCTTTCCCCGATCTCCTCGACGATCCGTCGGTACGCGCTCAGATACGACGACTGCGGGTACCACTCCTCCGCTTCGAGATTCTCGATCCCCTCGGCGGCCAACAGCTCGTACGCCTTGCTCTCGAACGCCGACGGCACGCCGGCGACAATCGACAACACTGCCTGTCCTTTTACCTCAACACCCTCCTCGAACGGCTCGAACGCGGCCATACGAGCCGGTACGACGCCCACCGGCTTAGCTTTTTCCGGCAGTCTCGAACAACATCAATCTGTCACGTCAACAACATGTACCGCGTCCGGGCCGAACCCCACGGACACCGTCTCCCCGACTGCGGGCGGTTCCGTCGTCCGGAGGGTGATCGACTGCCCGCGCCACTCCCCGCGGACGCGGCTCGTCTCCCCCAGAAACTCCGTCTCCGTAACGGTCACGTCGAGTCGGTTCCGGTCGGCACCCGGGGTGAGCGCATCCGGACGCACACAGAACGTCACCGACGCGCCACGACGGCAGTCCGCCGCGACTGTCAGCTCCGCCCCGCCGACCCTGACGGTCGCCAACCGCTCGTCGTCGGCCGTCGACCCTTCGCCGGCGGGCGACAACCTGTCGTCGCGCCCAGCGTGGTCGTCGACCCCGTCCCCGACGGCGCTCACTGTCCCCTCGAAGACGTTGTTGTCGCCGACGAACCCCGCGACGAACCGGGTTGCGGGCCGGCGGTACACCTCGCGTGGCGTCCCGACCTGTTCGATCCGACCGTCGCTCACCACCGCCAACCGGTCGGACACCGCCAACGCCTCCGCCTGATCGTGGGTGACGTACACCGTCGTGATCCCCAACTCGCGTTGGATGCGGCGGACGGTCCGCCGGAGCCGTTCCCGCAGTTGGGCGTCCAACGCGGACAACGGCTCGTCGAGCAACAACAAGCGCGGACCGGGCGCCAACGCCCGCGCGAGTGCCACCCGTTGGCGCTGCCCACCGGAGAGTGTCGTCGGGTCACGCTCCCCCGCCTCGGGGAGCCCGACCAACGACAACAGCTCCGACACCCGCTCGTCGGCGGTTCCCCCGCCCGGCGGCTCACTGAACCGCAGACCGTAGCCGACGTTCTCCGCGACTGTCATGTGCGGGAACAACGCGTAGTGTTGGAAGACGACTCCGACACCGCGGTCCTCGGGTGGGACACCGGACACGTCCTGGCCGTCAATCCGAACGTCGCCGGCCGTCGCGGACTCGAACCCGCCCAACACCCGGAGTGTCGTCGTCTTCCCGCAGCCGGAGGGGCCGACGAGCGTGAAGAACTCTCCTGGCTCCACCCGCACCGACACGTCCGCCAACGCCGTCGTCTCCCCGTACACCACCCGGACGCCGTCGAGTGTGACACCTGCAGCGTCTGTCACGACTGATCACCTCTACCGGGGTTCCCGTCTGGGTCGCCGCTCCGCTCGTCGCTACCGGTACTGCCTCGCCCACCGCTGCCGGTACTGCCCCGCTGGCCGCCACTCCCGAACCCGCCGACACCGCCACCGCCGACACGGTCCAACACGACGAACGACACGGCCGTCACGAGCAGAAGAACGGTCCCCATCGCCGTCGCCGGGCCGAGCCGCCGACCCACGTACCGCTCGACGGCGACGGGCATCGTGTACGTCCCGCCACCCTCCGCGAGCACGACCGTCGCGTCGAACTCGCCGACGCTGACCGCGAACGCGAACGCCGCCCCCGCGAGCACGCCCGGCCAGATCAACGGCAACTCGACGTCCACCAACGCCCGCGCCCGGCTCGCGCCCAGACTCCGCGCGGACTCCACCAGCCGGTCGTCCAGCTCCCCCAACGCGGGCGCGACGTTCCGCACGACGAACGGGTACGCGCCGACGGCGTGGGCGGCGGTGATCGCAACCGGCCCGGTCACTGTCACCCGGTAGCCGAAGACGACGGCGCCGAACACCAGCCCGCGGAGCAACCCCAATCCGACGACGATCCCCGAGACGGCAAAGGGTGCGACCGACAACAGATCCACCAGCCGCGACCACCGCCCCTCGCCGGTCGTCGCGACTGACACGGCGACGCCCGCCGGCAACGCCACCGCCAGCGTCGCGACGCCGAACGCCACCGAGTTCCGCACCGCGGGCCACGGTTTCACCTGGAACGACGCGCCTGTCTGCTGTCGGGTCAGGAGGAACTCGTAGGCGGTGGTCGTCAGCCGGCCGTCGATCACGAGACTCTCGTAGACGACACTCACAAGCGGGCCGACGAACACGCAGATCACGATCAGGCCGTAGCCGACGACTGCGGCCCGCGACCCCAGCCGCCGGACGGTCCACGTCGCCCGTTCGCGCCACGCTGACGGCACCAGCTCCCGCCGGGGCAACGGGCGCACTGCGCTCCGTTCCGTCTGGCTCTGGCGCTCGTAGCGGAGATACGCCGCCGTCAACAGGAGCGACAGCCCCGTCTCCAACACGGCCAGTGCGGCCGCCTCGCCGTACTCCAACTGCCGGATCGCCGAGAACAACAACACCTCGACGGTCGCCAGCCGTGTCCCCCCTAACGCGAGGATGATCGGGAAAGAGGCGAACGTGAACACGAAGGTGAGTGTCGCTCCCACCAACACCGCCGGCAACAGCTGTGGCACCACCACGTCGAGAAACGCCCGCCGCCGGGACGCCCCGAGCGCGCGTGCCGTCTCGACTGCGCCCGCGTCCACTCGCTCGTAGGCCGCCGTCACCACCCGTGTCACCAACGGCGCGTTGTAGAAGGCGTGTGCGACCACCACCGCCGACAACGACGGCAACAGATCTACCGTCGGGAGGCCGACGGCCCCAAGCAGTGTGTTCAGTGTCCCGTCGGCACCGAACGCGGCGTAAAACCCCACGACGACCAACATCGACGGGAGGATGAACGGGAGGATGGTCAACGACCGCAGTGTCCGCCGGCCGCGAAACTCAAAGCGGGCGAGTGCCCACGCGCCCGGCAAGCCCAGCGCGACGCTCGCGGCTGTCGACAACGCCGCCTGCCACGCGGTGAAGCCGAACCGACCCAACCCCGACAGCTCGCCGAGTCCCGGAACGCCCGGCTCTGCCAGCCAGCCGACGTAGAACGGGTCCGAGACTACATCGACGAGCGGGGCCAGTGACACCTCGCCGTCGACGGTGACGGCGTCGACGAACACTGTCGCCACCGGGTAGTAGAAGACGACCAACAGGAGCGACGCGCTCGCGGCCGCCAACGCCGGCAACACCAGCCGCTCTGGCCGGTCGCGGAGCCGCCGCGCCGCCGCCACGCGACGACGGAGCCGCTCTGTGACACCACGGACGGCCGCCGCGAACCGCCGGCGCCGACGGCTCACCCCTCGGTGAACCGGCGTGTCCACTCGTCTGTCCACCCGCCGACGCGGCCTTCCAACTCCTGATACGAGAACGTCACCGGCTCGGGCGGCTCCTTGGCGTACTCGTCGTACGTCTCGGACAACGGCGCGTCCGGGATCGCCGGGAACGTCACGTTCCGGCGCGCGATCCCCGCCTGGATCTCCGGTTCGAGCAGGAACGAGAGGAACCCCTCTGCCAACGCCGGGGTGTCCGTCTCGCGGAACAACGCCGCCCCCTCCGGGTTGGCGTACGCCTGGTCGTTCAGGAACCTGATCTGGTGGCGGTCCAGGTTCTGGTCTGCGCGGTTCGCGAACACCTGGTCGGTGGAGTACGACACCACCATCGGCGCCTCACCGTTGCTGTACGCGGAGTACGAATCCGACCACTCACCCAACACTGTGACGCCGTTCTCCCGGAGCCGGTCCCAGTAGTCCAAGAAGCCGTCCGCCCCGAACTGGTCGACCGTGTGGAGCATGAACGCCTTCCCGGTCGTCGACGACGCCGGGTTCTGTGCCAGCAGTCGTCCGGCCGTCTCCGGCTGGGCGAGTTCCTCGAACGTCGCCGGCGCGGTGAACGCCCCGTCGTCTGCGGTGGCGTCCCACACCAACGAGATGTACCCCGTCGAGAACGGCACCGCACGATCCTCGGGGTCGAACTCGATCCCGGATTTGACCGTCTCCCGGCCGGAAACGCCCGCTGCCGACCGAAACAACCGGTCGGTGTACTCCCCCTCGCCGCGCCGGCCGTCCACCCGCAACAGCTTCTCTGTGTCCAACCCGACGTACGCGTCCGCCTCGAAGTCGACGCCCGCGATCGCGCGCTCCAGATAGTAGTTGATCTCGCTGTCCGGCGTCTGGTAGACGAGGGTCGCGTCGAACTCCGACTCGAACTGTTCTTTCAGCCACGCGCCCGGGCTGGTGCTGGGTGCGTCCACGAACGAGGAGTACGTCGCCACGACCAACGTCTCCCCGCCCGCGGCCGTCCCCGTCGTCGTCCCCTGCGTCGCTGTCTCCGTTCCCCCCGACTCCTCGACTCGCTGGGTCTGACAGCCGGCCAACATCGCCGCCGCGCCCGTCCCCACCGCGCTCAGATACGCTCGTCGTCTCACAACCCGGTGGTTACACCCGGTCGTTCAAAAGCCACGCGAAGCGACGCGCAGCAGTGCAGAGCAACGCAAACAGACAGGTGACGAGGCGTGATTGCCGAATCGAAGACGCACACTGCCACCGGCGTACGCTCCCGATACGACTGTGGTCACTGGCGCACACTGCCACCGACTGCGACACGTCACTCGTTGTCGTCTCCCCCTCCCGCCTCCCCGTCGGTCAACCCCTCGTCGGCCGGCCTGTCGAGTGCGCGCTCGGCGTCGTGGTGGTCGGAGTAGCCGTCGAACCACCGCACGATCCGCTCGACTCTGTCGACGACGTGATCCGGCTCTCCGGACCGCGACAGCTCGTGACCTTCACGCGGGTACCGCACCATCCGCGTGTCTACGCCGTGTTTCCGCAACAACCGGTAGAACAGCTCTGCCGTGTTCGCCGGCGTCCGGTAGTCCCGATCCGAGTGGACGACCAGTGTCGGTGTCGCCACCTCGTCTGCGTGTGCGACGGGTGACTGCTCCCACAGGAACCCCGGCTCCTCAACTGGCGTCGTGTCGTAGTCCCCCTCGACGAGCTTGTACGCGCCGTCTGTCGACCCGTAGAACCCCGTCAGGTCGTACACGCCCCGCTGGGCGACTGCCGCCGCGAACTGGTCTGTCTGGCCGACCGCCCACGCTGTCAGGAACCCACCGAACGAGCCGCCGGTCAGGAACACGTTCGTCTCGTCGACGGACGACCGACTTGTCACCTGGTCGACGCCCGCGAGCACGTCTGTCAGTGTCACCGCGCCCCAGTCCCGTTCGATTGCCTGCATGTGCGCCTCGCCGTACCCTGTCGATCCCCGCGGGTTCGACCAGAAGACGACGTACCCCCGCGCCGCCAACGTCTGGAACTCGTGCCACATCGTCCCCGCGGTTGTCCACATCGCGTGTGGCCCACCGTGCACCTCGACTGCCAACGGGTACGACTCGTCCCCCGCTGTGCCCGTGGTGTCGTCTGCCGCCGCCTCGTCGAATCCGGGCGGTGTCAACACCCACCCCTCGACTGTCCCCTGCTCGGACTCGAACGTCACCGACTCCGGCTCGCTCACGCACACCTCGTCGAGATACGACTCGTTCAACCGTGTCAGCCGTCGCTCCTCGTCGCCGACTACGAACAGATCCCCGGGGTGGTCCCACTCGCTGCGCGCGACGACTGTCTCTGTGCCGACTGTCGCGTCCGAAACTGTGCCGCCGCGTGTCACCCGTTCGGGGGGCGCGCTCGCGTCCCCCGGCGCCCGCCACAACGCTGTCGCTCCCTCGTCTGGCGTCGTGAAGTACACTGCCGTCTCGTCTGGCCCCCACTGGGGTGTCGCGCCGTACCCCAGGCTCCGATCTAACTCGCCGGTGACCGTGTGGTCTGTCTCTGTCCCCCGGTCGTAGACGTGGAGCGTTGTCTGTTGGATCGTCACCTGTTCTGGCTCCGTGTGTACGTGTGCAATCCGGTCGTCTGTTGTCACTGCCAGCGCTGCTGGTATCCCCCCGGCGCGGTGGATCTGCTGTGTCGTCTTCTCGACTGTGTCGTACGCGACGATATCGTACTCGTCGCTGTCGTCTGGGTCTGTGCCGACGCGATCTGCGCCGAAGTACAGTGTCGTCTCGTCGCTCCACGCCGGCGTGACGTGATCGTGTGGCCCGTCTGTCACCCGCCCGACGCTGTCTGTCGCCAACTCGACGACGTACACCTGTGTGTGTGCGCCGTCGCTGTACTGCTGGGCTGTCCGGT
>JAHENP010000319.1 GCA_018609965.1 Haloferacaceae archaeon | reverse complement strand
GTCGCGGCGAAGTTCACCCAACTTGACCGCGAGTTGGCGGAAGAACACTACGGAGAACACGAGGACAAGCCGTTCTTCGACGACCTTGTCGGGTTCATCACCTCCGGGCCGGTGCTCGCGATGGTCTGGGAGGGACAGGACGCCGTCCGGCAGGTCCGGAACATGATGGGTGCGACCGACCCTGCCGACGCCGCCCCGGGGACGATCCGCGGCGACTTCGGACTGGATCTGGGTCGCAACGTCATCCACGGCTCCGACCACGAGGACGAGGGCTCCTGGACCCGCGAGATCGACCTGTTCTTCGACGAGGCGGAACTGGTCGACTACGAGCGAATCGACGAGAGCTGGCTGTACGAGTAGGTGGTCGGGAGCGGCTCCCGGATTCTCCCCGCTTGATCGTTGTTGCGTAGTCGTGACTGTGCGCACAGACACCAGAGCGCAATTCGCTCGCGCTGTCACTCGGCGGTCGTCCGGAAGCGGCGCAGCGCCACCGACTCGACACGCACGCCGCCGTCCGCGGTCTCGACCAGTCGGACGCTCCCCGGGGTGACGATCTCGTGTGACCCCCGCAGCTCCTCGGGGAGCCGGAGCGTCCCGTCCGCGGCGACAGGGACGATGCGGCTGTCTGTTTCCACATCTCCACGACTGTCTACCGCTACCTCTCCACGACCGTCTGCCTCTCCAACACGCTCGTCCGTCTCGCCGGTGACACGCCCGTTCGGCTCCTCGTCCCGTCGGTCGCTCACGAGCCTCTCTCGTTCGGCTTCGTAGTTCAACGTCGGGCCGTCGGCTCCCGAGAACACACGATTTATCAGTGAACCCGGCGAAGCGCCCGTACGAATGCCGAACTCCAACGGCCCACTCTCGAACACGAAAGGGAAGCTCGAAAACGACCCGCGCGACGCGGGCACATCGCCGCCACAGCGCGCGATCGCAGAGTTCGAGGAGGGCCAGACGGTCCACCTCGCGCTCGACCCGTCCGTCGAGGACGGTCGGTTCCACGCCCGGTTCAACGGCCAGACGGGCACCGTCGTCGGCGAGCAGGGCGACGCCTACCAGGTCCAGATCACCGACGACACCGTCGAGAAGACGATCATCGCGAAGGCCGCCCACCTGAAGCTCCAAGAGGAGTAGCGGACGGATGACGATCTTCAAAGAGACGCTCGACGAGGAGTACATCACCGTCTCCGAGGCGAAGGACGTGTTGGAGGCCGTCGAGGCCGAGCGGGCGGCCGACGACGAGCGAGAGCTCCGCTACGAGCTCGCGCGGGCCGTCGAACACGTCAACCGGTTCGCCTTCCTCGAAGGCGAGGAGTCGCGCGCGCTCGTCGAGGAGTTGGCCGACCTGGAGAAGGTGGAGCCGTCGGTGGCGATCAAGATTGCGGACGTGCTCCCTGGCGACCGGACGGAACTGCGGTCCGTGTTCGCGAACGAACGGTACGCGCTCAACGGCGACGAGCTGGACGAGATCCTCAACGTCGTCGCCAAGTACGCCTGACTCTCGCGTCGCTCTGTCGCGACGCTCGGCGTCACGACACGTCGCTTCTGGCCGGGTCCGTCCGCGTGGTCGTCGACCACGAACGGAAACGGTCAAAGCCGCAACGACTGAACGGACAGTCGTGACTACGTGGGTCGAGAACCCCGAGGGCGGGCGAGCACGCGGCGTTCGTGGGCTGGCGCGTGCGTGGTTCGAGGTGGTGGTCCACCCGCGCCGGTTCTTCCGGAACGGGATCACACCGGGAGACCAGGCGCCGGGGTTGGTGTTCGCCGTCGTCGTGGCGCTGGCGTTCGCGGGAACGCGACTCGTCACAGAGCCGGCACTGGTGCCGGGCGTGTTCGGCGGCCGGGTCGGGTCGGCGGTCGTCGCGCTGGCGGCAGTCGGACTGTTAGTTGCGCCCGCGACACTCCACCTCTCGGCGGCACTCCAGACGACACTGACCATCCTCGCGTCCGTGCAGGTGCGCGCGAGCCTACGGGCCGGTTGGAGCGGTGGCGGCTGGCTCCGGACGACCGACCGCGGCGGCGTCAGCGAGACCGTCCAGGTGATCGCCTACGCCGCCGCACCGTGTGCGGTCGCCGGGCTCCCGGTGCCGGAACTGCGGGCGGGCTGTTGTCTGTACGGTGGGTATCTCCTCGTCGTCGGCCTCCGCGAGGTGCACGGGCTGTCGGTCGCGCGGGTCGTGGTCGCGACCCTCCCGGCGGGGGCAATCGTGTTCGGCTACGGGTTCGGCGGGTTTGCGGCCGGGGAACTACTGTTGCGCGAGTGGTACGTGATCTGAGTCTGCCGTTGTTCGCGCCCGCGAACTGGTGGCCGTCGTGAGCGTTCCGACAACAGTTTTAGTCGGGGGACCGACTGATAGACCGAATGGGTACGTGCATCATCTGTGGGACCGCCACCGACGGTCGGATCTGTGGCTCCCACGAGCAGGACGTCGTCTTCGAGTTCAAGGGAACAGACCCCTCGTTGCTGGGTGCAGGACGGTTCTACCGCGGCACGGTCGACGGTTACGCCGACTTCGGCGTGTTCGTCGACCTCTCACCGAGCGTCACCGGGCTCCTCCACCGGTCGGAGCTGGACCAGCGGCTGGAGTCGCTGGACTGGGAGCCGGGCGACACCGTCTACGTGCAGGTGAAGAACGTCCGCGACAACGGGAACGTCGACCTCTCGTGGTCGATCCGACAGGCCGAACGGGAGTTCCGCGGCTCGCTCGTCCAAGACGGCGAACGGGAACGAGAGCCGACGGCAGTCGACGAGAGCGGCGACGAGGAGAGCAGTGAGACGAGTGACGAGAGCAGTGCAGACGACAGTGTCGACGACGAGAGCAGTGCAGACGACAGTGTCGACGACGAGAGCAGTGAGACGGACGACACGAGCAGTGCAGACGCCGACGACGCAGACGCCGACGACGCAGGCGACACGGCGACGGTCGGTAACGAGCCGTCGCCGGCGGACACCGACCGCGAGACGGCCGAGGACACGAGCTTCGAGTTCGGCACCCCGGCTGACGGTGCAGATACCGAGGAGACGGACACGGCAGACGCCGAGGAAGTAGTCGCTGACGACACGGACAGTGTCGAGGAGACGGACACGGCAGACACCGAGGAGGTAGTCGCAGACGACACAGACAGTGTCGAGGAGACGGTCGCAGACGACACAGACGCCGACACCGAGGAGACGGCCACAGACGACACAAACAGTGTCGAGGAGACGGCCGCAGACGACACAGACGAGACAGAGCGAGCGACGATCGAGAGCCTCTCGGATCGCGTCGGCGAGACAGTCCGGTTGGAAGGCGAGATCGCGGACGCCCGGCAGACGAGCGGGCCGACGGTGTTCGAACTCCGCGACGAAACCGGGACGGTCGACTGTGCGGCGTTCGTCGAAGCCGGTGTCCGGGCGTACCCCGGGATCGAGGCCGGCGAGACGGTCCGACTGGACGGCGAGGTCGAGGAGCGACGCGACGAGATCCAGGTCGAGACGGAGGCGCTCGCG
>JAHENP010000318.1 GCA_018609965.1 Haloferacaceae archaeon | reverse complement strand
GGACTGTCCGGTCTCGAGAACTCTGTGGTGGTGTTTGGCCCACCGAACACGGCGCCAGGCGTCCCGACGTTCGCAGTCGCAGCGACTGTGGTGCCGCCATGGCTCGGCGCGGTCATCCAGTTCGGAACACCGTCGATCCTCGTTGGTGTCGTTCTCGTGTCGGGGCTGGCTGTCCTCCTCGGGTGGGTCGGCCGCCGTGAGTGGGAGCCAACGACCACCGGCCGGCGGTTTCTAGCACTCACCGGCGTCACGACTGTTCCGGTGGTCACAGTCGTCAGTTGGGGGGATCTCCCGGTCGGTCTCCTCGCGGTACTGGGGTCGTACGCCGTCGTCGGCTCGGTGGTGTGGCGACGGCCGGGGGCTCTTCGGTCGGCCAGGGGGGTGGCAGCCGTCACCGTCACCGCCGGGATCGTGACGTTCACAGGCACAGTTGCGCTGACCGGGCGGCCAGTCAGAGCGATCCAGACGGTCTGTCGGGTCGCGCCGGTCGTGGTCGGCCCTGCGATTGGTGCCGTCAGCCGTCGGCTCGTCGCGGCGGCTGTCGGAACTGCTAGTGTGGTGGTCGTCGTCGCGAC
The DNA here is from genome assembly GCA_018609965.1 of Haloferacaceae archaeon. GTDB lineage: Archaea > Halobacteriota > Halobacteria > Halobacteriales > Haloferacaceae > JAHENP01. The sequence continues at coordinate 6,746 of JAHENP010000318.1, read as the reverse complement.
CGTCGTCGGCCCCACCGTCGGCGGGCTCGCCGTCCTCGTCGCGATGTTGGTGGTTGTCGTTGTGGTCCTGCTCGCTGCCCCGCCGGCGGTTGTCGCTGCGGCGGTCAGTCGCCAGCGACCCGACGAGCCGTCTTGACGTAGCGGTTCGCCAACGACCGGAACTGTTCGAGATACCTGCCGCCGCGGAACCGGCCGTCGACCTTCGCGAGCCGACTGTCGAACGCCCGGCTGTCGATCCTGATCCCCTCGGTGGTGTACTCCGACAACGACTCCATCCCCGTCTCCGGGCTGGGCTCGTCGAACAACACGTCGAACTGGCCGACCGGGAGCGGCCAGGAGCCGTCGACGGAGGCGTCCCACCGAGCGTACGCCACCGCGACCGCGGCGACGGCGAAGGCCTGTCGAGCGTCGCCGATCGTGTCCAACGGACCCGGTAACGGCTCCAACCGGTCGGCCGCCGCCTCCGAGTCGGGCAACACCTCGTCGTACGCCGACAACACCGTGACGACCAGGTCGGCCCGCTGTGGGTCCGGGAACGCCGGCAGCCGTTCGTCGTCCACCTTCGAGGGGTCGGTGGTCTGGTAGCGCTGGTAGAGGTACGCGCCCAGCTTCAACAGGTGGTCACCGAACGGGATCGCCACTGCGCGGATCTCTGTCTCCGTCTCCTGGCGTTTAAGTCGGGTGAGCGTGCTCCGGCAGTTGGCGATCTCGTCGGCGAGCCGATTGACGGCGTCGTACACGTGCCGACCGAGGGCGTACTTCCGGGCGACGTACTCCCCCAGCAGGTCCGCGGGCGTCTCGTACGGCGCCGGGAACGTCCCCATCGCCCCCAGCGACCGGTTGAGATCCGCGAGCACGTCCTCGTCCATGACGGTGCTGTGTTGGAACCGTTCCCCGTGTGTCTCGAGGTTGATCTGCTCGGCGGCCGGGCCGAACAGATCGTCGAGATAGCCGTACGCCAACGCGAAGTCGTCCGTCAGTGCTGCTCCCGTCACCCGTGCGGTCGCCGGGTCGGTCTCGTCGGTCACCGCGGCCGTCGGTGGACTGTCGAGAAACCAGCGATCGGCGGCCGGGTCCGACTCGTCGCTCATTCGTCTGCCGACGGTAGCGCCCGCCGGGTCAAATGTTTCACGGTCAACTGCGCGTGTCCACACCTCACTCGGGAGCGACCTCGCCGAGCACCTCCCGGTACCGGTCGGTGATCCGGCGGAACCGGTCGAGGTAGACGCCGTCGTAGAACCGGTCGGCGCTCTCCGCCAGCTTCTCGTCGAACGTCCGGAGGTCCTTGATCAGCCCCTCGGTCCGGTACTCCGACAACGACTCCATCCCCGTGACGGGGCTGGCCTCGGAGAACTCCACGCGGAACTCGTCGACCACGAGCGGCCAACAGTCGTCGACGGCCGCGTCCCACCGCGCGTAGAACACCGCCGCGGCAGCCGTCGCGAGCGTCTGGCGCGCCTCCTCGACCCCGTCGATCGGGCCGGGCGGTGACGCCAACAACGTCTCGGCGGCCCCCGCCCGCGGGAGCGCCTGGTCGTACGCCCGCAACACCACCTCGACGGCCGCCGCCCGCCGCGGGTTCGGGAACGCCGGCAGCTCATCGGCCGGCATCGCCTTCGGCTCGAAGGTGTCGTACCGTTGGAACAGGAACGCCCCCAGCGTCGTCAGCTGCTCGCCGAGCGTGATGAGCACACCACGCACCGCCTCCGCAGACTCCTGTTCGTCCAGTCGGCTCAGTGCCGACTGACACAGCCGGAGTCGGCCGTCTAACTCGCGAATCCGTTCGAACTCCCGGCGGCCGAGCGTGTACTTCCGGGCGACGTACTCCGCCAACAGCTCCGCGGGCGTCTCGTACGGCTCCGGGAACGTCTCCATCGTCGCCAACCCGTCGTCGAGTTCGTCCAGCTCAGAGTCGTCGATCAGCCCGGAGTGACGGAGGCTGCCGCCGTGGGTCGACAGCCGGAGTCGGCGTGCGGTCGGCTCGAACTGGTCGTCGAGCCAGCCGTAGGTGAGTCGGAAATCACCACCCAACTCCACCCCACCCACCCGGTCGGTCGCCGGGTCCGTCGCCTCCGGCAACTCCGCGGTCGGATCGGCCTGGAGAAAGTCCGGCGGGCTCGCTCCACGGTCCCGGTCGGACGCCATACGAACGGTTGCCGCTCTCGCCTCTTGACTCCCTCGGTCGTCGCACTCGTCACTGCGCGAAACCGACAGACGACACGGGAGCAGACTGACAGGATCGACCGAGCGGGACGGGGACGGAGCCGACGGGGCGGTGTCGACACGCTACAACGCACTTGGGGCCGCCTTCGAGAACTCCCGGAGCAACGCGGTCGCGTACGCCCCCGACGGGAGTCCGAAGCCGAACACGGGGTCACCGTCGACCGTCCCGACGCGGAGATCCGTCACACAGGTGATCGCACGTCGGGTGCCCGCAGAGTCGTAGCTCCCGGGGAGTGTGAACTCGCTGGGGTCGACCCCCGCGTCGGCGAGCACCCCGCGCTCGATCTCCCCCGGCTCCCCGTCGGCGAGTGTAGTCTCGTGGCCGATCAGCGGCGCGGTGACGAACGCTCGCCCCCGCTCGCAGTGGCGCGCGAGCACGTCCACCCGGTCGGCCGTCGCGCGCTGTGTCCGGTCCGGGTCCGGCGCGGCCACCCCCGCGGTGTCGTCGCCGAAACACACCACGTCGCCCTCGACGGGGCGGGTGAACGGGAGCCCGCGGGCCAGCCGCTCGCTCAGTATCTTGTTGAACAGGAACGACTGTGCCGCGTGGACGAACAACCGTTGGAGGTTCTCCGGCACCGCACCCAGCGCGTACCACCACCGCGCGTCCGGGTCGTCGGGGGCGACCGGCAGTTCGCCGTCGTCGGCCGCTGACACACCCTCGACGAGCCGGTGGAGCATCGACCGTTCGAACCGGAGACGACTGGGGAACGAGGCGAGCACCGCCCCCCACTCCGGGTCGTCACTCGCCGCCTCCCGTTCGACGCGACGGCGGGCCACACGGGACTCCTCGGGTTCGGTGTCGAACGGGGAGCCGACGTACGCCAACACCGCGCCTCGGGGGTCGCCGGCGACCAGCCGGCGGCCCACCTCGTGGGTGATCGGCCGTCGGGAGCCGAACCGTTGGTGACCGAACCAGTTCGGGACGGCGACCGTCTCCCCCGACTCGTCGTCCGTTACCCCGTCCGGAACCGTCGTCGCCGTCTCCGGCGACAGCCGCGTTCCGCCGCCGAGGGCGGTCCAGTCGGCCAACGCCGCGACGGTCGCGTCTGGATCGCCGTCGGCCCCACGGAGCCGAATCTCGAAGGCGTTGCCCGCGAGGTCACCGAACGCCAGTGCGCGCCCGAGCCGTCCGACGACGGTGAGGTCCGCGCCGGACACCGACGGCACGTCCTCGGGGTCGAACCCGCGGAGGGTGAACAGCTGTGTCGTCACCGCGTGTTTGTCCTTCGTGCCGGCCCACGAGACCCGCTCGCGGCCGACACCGGCGGCGTTGGCGACCGCCCGCGCGAAGTCGTTCGTGTCCCACTCCGTCAGCCGGGCGCGAACAAGGAGGTGTGGGTACGAGCCGGGCGCGGCGTCGACCGGCTCCGGTGTGACCGTCTCGACCTCGCGAACCCGGAAGTCCGCCGCCGTCTCCCGGAGCCGGCCGCCGAGTCCGGGCGTGTCGCTGACGTAGTGGTCGACACCGACCGCCTGCTCGCGCTCGTGGGCCTCGCGCATCGACGGGCGTTGGCCCCCCGACGGGAAGTGTGTTGGTAGTCGCGCGCGGGTCGCCCACGAGGACGCCGTCGCCGCTCGGCTCAGAGACCATCGTCACCGCGAGGAGGTGCCGTGACGGGCTTCGACAGCCGCCGAGAGCCCGGACAACGCCGTCGTGGCGGTCTCGTGGTCCATCTCACCGAGGCTGTCGACGGCGGCGGCCTGCGCCTCCGACAGCGACGACTCGAGCTGTCGGAACCGGTCGTCGTCGACCAACTCCGTCTTGTGGTTGGCGGCCGTCAGCACCGCGCGTTTCTCCGCGAGCGCGAACGCCTCCCGAACCGCCTCGTCGTACGTCGCCAACTCGACGAGCGTCTCGACGGCCGTCCTGAGTGACGCCTGCGAGACGGGTTTAGTGAGATACGTGTCGAACGGCAACCCCACCACGTCCAACTCCGGGTCGACCGCCGTCACCATCGCCACCCGCACGTTGTACCCACGAGACCGAATCCGTTCGAGCGTCTCGTCGCCGCCGAGACGAGGCATCCGCCGGTCCAACAACACCACGTCCACGGCGTCGGAGACGGCCGTGAGCGCCGCCCGCCCGTCTGAGACGGTCTCCACGTCGTAGTCGTCCGCCAACCACTCCGCGTACAGCCGTGCCACCTCGGCCTCGTCTTCGACCACCAACACTCTGGGCGATCCTGTCATCTGTCTGTCCAGAACTGAGAGTACCAGCAAAAACGTGGGGTCTCAGGTATCGACCCTGATACTGGCGTTCGGAGTTACCGGGCGACCCCGCGGTGTGTCGCTGTCTCAGTACAGTGGGAGGTCACCCGTGACGCGGTCGACGGTGTCGTCCGGGCCGGGACCGACGGCGAGCGCCGTCACCGTTCCGGGGTCGAGTTGCGTCCGGCCGGCGTCCCGGATCACGGCGTGTGGGAGCCCCTCGCGGTCGGCGGTGTCGGCCAACTCGAACAGTGCCGACTCCCCGTTCACCTTGAGGACGACCTTCTGTTGGCCCGACCCTTTCCACTCGTTTGCGGCCCGTTTGCCCGTGTCCTCGTAGGCCGACAGCGCGGCGTGGGCGACCTGCGCGGCGAGTTTCCCGGTTCCCATCCCGAGATCCGCACGGACGGCGATGGTCTGTTTCACGTCGCTCCCGTCGCTCGCCCGCGGGAAAGCCCTGTCGAGTGGCCGGTGGCCTCGCTCAATGAGTCGTGGAACTTTACCCCGCCGACGAGAGACAGACGGGTATGCCAGAAGTCGGGGAGGACATTGACGACGCGGACCGAGTCGCGGCGCTGGCGGATCGACACCGCGACGCGTGGCAACGCACACTCGAAGACACGGAGTCGCTGGCGGAGCAACGCGCCGCCGACGGCTGGGAGACGCTCGTCATCCCGGCGGGTGACACCGCACCGGAGTCGCCGGACGCGGGCGAGACGAACCGGTTCGGCCTCGCACACGTCGTCCCGGGGAACTTCGCCGACGACTTCGAGGAACTGACCGGCGGCAACCCCGGGTTCGCGTCGTACAACGTCTACCGCGCCGAGAACGACGGCCGCGTGTTCGTCACGACGGCGCTGATCGACGAGGACGACAGGCTCGCGGTGTACGTCGTCGGCACCTACGAACTCCGCAACGCCGGCGAGTTGATCCAGACTGCCGTCGAACAGAACGCGATGTACACCCACCTCCAACGGCTCGACGGGAGTCGTGTCGCCTCCATCGTCCACCAGGACCCGGAGAAGTTCTTCCCGCACGTCGACCGCTTCGTCGACGAGGAGGGCAGTGCGGCCGACCCGAATGCGGAGACCGACGCGGACACAGAGGAGGCCGACGGGGACGCCAGCGAAGCCGGAGCCGACGAGGCGTGACGGTCGACCGGGTCGTCGGTGTCGACTTCAGTGCGGCGGCTCGCTCGGCCGGCGACAACACCTGGCTCGCGGTTTGCCGGCGGACAGACGCCGGTCTCGCCGTGCAGAAACTGGCGACCGCCGCAGAACTGCTCGACACCGACGGCAGCCGCGAGACGACACTGCCGGCGTTGGTCGCGTTTCTCGCAGAGCCGCCGGCACCGACTGTCGTCGGGCTCGACGTGCCGTTCGCGCTCCCCGCGGAGTTTCTGGGGTTCGGCGGCGGCTCGACCGACGAGAACCAACGCGGAGAGCCAGACGAACTGTGGACGGCGTTCGTCGCCGACACGCCCGACGAGTGGGGTCTGCTCGGTGAACTCGACGGTCCCGAGGCGTTGTACGAACAGGCCCGCGAGACGGCCGAGCGTCGCGGGTTCCCGCGGACGCGAGCGACCGACGAGACCTACGGCGGGCAGGAGCCAGCCGGCTACCGCATTCGCACGCAGACGTTCTACGGAATCTCCGCGATACTCGCCCCGCTCGTCGAACGCGACGCGCGCGTGCCGCCGGTCCACCCCGACCCCGACGCGGACCTGACGCTGTTGGAGACGTACCCCGCGGCGGTGTTCGACGCCCTGCCGGACGCGACCCGTGAGGGGTACAAGTCGGACTCGCGTGCGGGGGTGGCAGCGCGCGGACGGAACCGCGCGGCGCTCCGAGAGGCGGGGGTCACGTTCGGGGACACGACCGCCGACTGCATGACCGCGACGGACGACGCACTAGACGCCGTCGCCGCCGCTTATGCCGCCGCGAACGACCACAGGGCGGCCGTCGAGGGCCAGTACACGCCGCGTGAACGGGTCGAGGCGGTGATCTTCGACGGGACGCGTGACAGTTGAGGTCAGTCTGCCGTACCCAGGCGAAAGCTGTTGGCGGCAGTACGGACTAACAGACGGCCTACTCCAACTCGTCGGTCATCTGGTCGTACTGATCCGAGAGCTTCTCGGCGGCCTCGTCAAGCAGATCGGACTCGTAGTCGGCCAGCTCCCACTCGACGACCTCTTCGACCCCGTCACTGCCGAGCTTCAGCGGGACGCCGACCGCAGTGTCCTCGTAGCCGTACTCCCCGTCCAACAGGATCGAGCCGGGCACCACCGCGCCGGTGTCGTTCAGGATCGCCTC
>JAHENP010000317.1 GCA_018609965.1 Haloferacaceae archaeon | reverse complement strand
GGACGGGCGGCTGCTCGTCACCGAACAGGGTGGCCGGCTCCAACTGGTCGACCCCGCGGCGGGGACGGTGACGCGTGTTCCCGGCACGCCGACGGTGTTCGCCCGCGGACAGGGCGGTCTGCTCGACGCGACGCTCCACCCGGAGTTTCCCGCGGAGCCGTTTCTGTATCTCACCTACTCCGCCGCCGGCGAAGGGAGTGAGTCGACCACTCACGTCGGGCGCGGCCGAGTTGATCTCGACGCCCCCCGACTCCGATCGTTCGAGCGACTCCACGCCGCGGAGCCGTTCGTGGAGTCGAGCGGCCACTACGGCTCCCGGATCGCGTTCGACCGCGAGGGGCGGCTGTACGTCTCCGTCGGCGACCGCCAGTTCAAGAACTTCGGGCCGGACCACCACGGCCAACGGCTCGATACGGAGCTGGGGGCGATCCTCCGGTTTGAGGCCGACGGCGGGGTGCCGGCGGACAACCCGTTCGTCGACGAGCCGGACGCTCGCGACACGATCTTCTCGTACGGCCACCGCAACGTGCAGGGGCTCGCCAGACACCCGGAGACGGGCGCGATCTGGGCCTCGGAGTTCGGCGAACAGGACGGCGACGAGGTGAACGTGCTCCGACGCGGCGACAACTACGGCTGGCCTGTCGCCGACGAGGGGTGCACCTACGGGAGCGGCGACCCCATCGGTGTCTCACACGCCGACCGCGCGGACGTGACCGCGCCGGTCGTCTCCTGGCCGTGTGGCTCCGGCGGGTTCCCCCCAAGCGGCGCGACGTTCTACGACGGCGACGGGTTCCCGGAGTGGCGCGGCGACTTCTTCGTCGGCGGGCTCGCCTCTCGGTCGCTCGTCCGGATCGGCGGCGACCGAGCGACCGCGGCGGTCGAACAGGTTCTGTTGGCCGAACGCGAGTGGCGACTCAGAGACGTGGCGACGGCCCCCGACGGCTCCCTACTCGTCGCCGTCGACGACGACCCCGCGCCGGTCGTCCGGCTCGTGCCGGCCTGAGCCGGCTCTGTCCGACACCCCACTCACCGCATCTCGACACCGTCCTCGTCGCGCATCGCCGCCTCCAGATTCGCCATCTCCCCGTCGAGCTCCCGTTCGAAGAACGTCTCCACGCCCGGCAGGCGGCCGTCGACGACGAACTGGTTGACCAGCCGGGTCATCCCGTTGTCCGTCTCCTCGATGGTGTGTTCACCCGTCACCCGGAACGCCCGCGACTTGCCGACGAACTCGACGTACTCGGGTGGGTCGATCTGGACATCTTCCGTCTCCACCTGCATCGTCGACGACACCATCGGAATCGGAAGCGCGACGTGCCAGACGGCGGTGTTCTCGCCCGTCTCCTCGAAGTCGTCGACGACACTGATCGCGCCGGCGCGTTCCTCCGGGTCGGAGATGAACGCCCACACGGCCGTCGGCTCGGCGTCCAACAGGAACTCGCGGGTGGCCCGTACGGTCATAGGTGCTGGTAGAACCGACCGGCGAAAAAACGACCCGGTCTCACCGGGCGACGGAACACGACGACGGAGTCACGGTAGTTCGACACGCCAGGTTGTCGAGCGAGCGCGGCCCCACTTCTCGATGTCGACCTCGTCGGCCTTCTCCGCGAGCTGTGGGAGCCGCGAGCCGACCTGCTTGGACGACAGCCCGATGGCGTCGGCGATGTTCTTCGCGCGGAAATACTCCTCGCCACGCGCGACGCTGTCGCGCAGGTACGCGACGATCCGTTTCTCCTCGTCCGTGTACTCCGTCATCGCTGCTGATCGACTGTACGGTACGCTCACTCAAAACACTTTGTTCGGAACGGAGACGACCAGTCAGACGTCGAACATCTGCACCGCGACCACCGACAACGCCGCCGCGACCATCGCGGCCGCGAACCCCCACGCCGCGGTCGACTGTGAGAACGCACCCACCATCGACTGTGAGGCGTACAACAGTACGCCGGCGCCGACGACTGCGAACACCCCGAACACCATCGTCAGCCCAATCCCCTTGTCGCTCGTGACGGTCTCCTCGGCCATAGCTCTCGGTTTGACGCGGCCCGTCTTCACTCCTCGGGTTCGAGGACACGGAGGCTTTCTGACGAGTGACTGTTGCTGGTGGCGCCCGCCGCCGCGCCCCTGTGGCGCGACGCGCGTGCGAGGGTCTCGCGAACGAAGTGAGAAACCTCGTCGGAGCGTGCTCCGACGGTGGACGAATGAACGCTACGAGCACAGCGAGTGGTGTGAGGCGCGCTCTGTGCGCCTCGCGTAGTAAGTGGCGAATCCACGCACAGTGAGCGAGGAGGTTGGGGAGGTCTGAGGCCGCGGTGCTGTGCGGGGTGGGACTGGAATGAGTAACCACGAGCGAATCGGACCCTCCTAGTCTATCACTCCCTACAGACTGTCAGTTCGTTTCAAACTTTCAACAACTCTCTGTGGAACTCTCGACGCTAGTTCAACTCGTCGTAAGACTTACTACCCGTAGTCACGTCAGGGTGAAACACGACGCTGCGGTGGGCGCCGTGGAAAACGGCAGGGCGTCACAGCGCCCTACCATCGCAGTGTCGTGAAGCGGTCCACGACATGTGTTCGAACGATTCACCGTCAGAAATAGCTGACGGCACGCCAGACGCATCGACGCTCGCAGCCGACTACGAGGAGTTCCTGCTGGACATCGAGGAACAGCCGCTCCCGGCGTACCGCACCGACGAGATGCGCGCGCGGATCGAGGAGGTGCGCGCCACGCTCGCAGTCGAGGGTGTTGCCGCCGCGGGCCAACTCCAGCAGTTGTTGCGCACCGCCACGGAGGCGCTCGCGGACGTGCGCGCCGCCCGAGTCGTTCCTGTACCCGAGAGCCGCGATCTCTCGAACGCCGTCCCCGGCGCGACCGACACCGGCGCGGCCTACGAGCTTACCGAGACAGAACGAGCGACGGCGACGAACGTCCTCATCAACCTCCTGTTCACCGTCGTCGAGACGCCCACACACGCGGATCGACGGCGTCGTGACGAGCCTGCGGCTCCCGGCGGCGAAGCCCGCGATGACGACGCTCGCGAGGACGACACCCCTGACGACGGCGATGTCGAGTCGAGAGATACCGCAGACACCGAGGAGAGCACCGACTTCGGGGTCACCGGCTACGCCGGCCCGGAGTGGCGCGTGTCGGCCCGGAGTGACAGGTAACGCCGGACGCGGGCAGACTGACCGCGCCGCGTCCGGTCACGCGCTCGTTTCGACCAGGGTAAAAGACCGAGCCGACCGTTGAGACGCGGTGATCTACCGGTTCCAGGGGCCGAAGCTCGGGTCGACCCGCCGGCTCCGCCGGTCGATGTCGTCGATCCGCGCTACCGCCTCGTCGGTCAGCGACAGCTCCAAACTCTCGAAGTTGTCCAGCACGTGCGCCTCGCTGGTCGCCTTGGGGATCGTGGTCACGTTCTTCTCACGGAGCCACGCCAGACTCACCTGCGCCTCGCTGACACCGTGGTCGGCGGCGATCTCCGAGAGCACGTCCACCTCGAACACGGCGCCGCGGGCCAACGGGGAGTACGCCACCAGCTCAACCCCGGCGTCGGCACACGCGTCCCGCAG